>NZ_AUJZ01000019.1:0-51510 GCF_000424485.1 Butyrivibrio sp. WCD2001
CCAAAAATCGGCAGTGTTCCCTCGTATTCCTGTGCATGATAAAATCATGCTACAGGAGGAACAGCCATGGCTAGTAAAGAACTAATAGCAAAGCTTAGAGAGAAATACATCCAAAATCCGCCGGAAGGCATGTCGGCGAACGAAATCCGCGAGATGGATGATGAAGACCTTCTCGACATGGATTACTTTATGCATGAAGATGATGAATTCTTTGACGAGGTAGATTGGTAATTTAAAACCAACATACCTCCGCTTTGCGTGGCCCGGTCTTGTCCGGGCCTTTTAATTCAAGGTTTTGCCGCAAGGCGAAATTTCCTATTAAATAAAAAAAGGACGCATAAACATTAGTGTTTATACGCCCTGTGTTATAACATTCATCTTAGAAATATCCGAGCCCGGATATCCATGCATTTACAGATTCCCTTACGCTGTCCTGATCATTCTGTGCATCAGTATTGGGTCTTTCATCCTCTGATTTCCTTAACAACTTTAACGGCTTCTTTTGTCATATCCTCAATCTTATCAAAGGCGCATGATTTAATAAGATCACCTTTGACCATCCAGCTACCACCACAACATGCAATTCTGTCATAAGAAAGATAATCTCTCATGTTCTTTTCATTGATTCCACCTGTTGGCATGAACTTAATGCCTGTGTAAGGTGCTGCCATAGCCTTGATCATTGCAAGACCGCCTGCCTGTTCAGCGGGAAAAAATTTAAGAACCTTGAGGCCTCTTTTTACGCCCTGCGCTGCCTCTGAAGGAGTAGCTACTCCGGGAAGCACTGGATACCCTTTCTCAAGACAGTAATCCACAACCTCAGGATCAAATCCCGGGCTAACAATGAACTTTGCTCCTGCCTCAATGGCCTCATCCACCTGTTTTGTTGATAAAACAGTTCCTGCTCCAACCAGCATATCCGGAAAATTATCTGTCATTATTTTAATTGCATCAGCTGCAGCAGCTGTTCTGAATGTCACTTCAGCACATTTTAAACCACCTTTAACGAGTGCCTCTCCAAGAGGTTTTGCATCATCTGTGGAATCATTGATACTATTGCAAGTAACCACACATATTTGTTTGTTTTTAACGCATTTACGATATCCTTTAATCCAACTCGTTCCTCTTCGCTGTTTTCATTTGGATTAAATTCCTCTTTTATAAAAATAAATCTAAGCAAGCCAAGAATCAGTAGTGGCACTGCAAGCATTAATACTATCTTTTGCCAACCTCCTGGAACTGGCGCATATTTTCCAATTAGCATTGGAAGAATAATAGAAACAACCATGCAGCCTAAAGTGATAAATACACCACCATATGCAGATACCTTTGTGATAGCCATAGGATCACCAAAAGCTCTTATGATATATGGTGCCTCAGCTGCATTCATCATTGTTCCAAAAATTGACCATACTAATGTGTACATAACTAAAAGCCAAATTGATTTTGCTGTCGTACTCCAATTAACATTCGAAGCAAACAAAGCATATGTACAAACCCAAGTCCCAATCAAACACAGTTCATAAGGGCGTCCTTTGCCCAATTTAGTGTTTGTATTATCTACAATCCACCCAGCAATCAAGTCAGTCAAGCCATCGAAGATTTTGCTTGCCATTAATAATGTTCCGACTAAAACCGGAGACATTTTCAAACTATCTGTGCAAAACATGCTCAGATACCCCATAAGAATTGTTACTGTTCCGAATGAAATTGGTCTTGTATTCCAAGCCAACAGTCTCCCCACTGAAACCTTTTGCGATTTTTCCACCATAATATCCTCCTCTAAATGGTTTATTGATAAATAAACTTTACAGGTTTATTTTTGTTGCAACAATAGCACTTTTAAACGTAATAAGTTATAATACTAACATAAATGAACTTTTGAGTGAGGGAAAATTTTGGCAAGCTACGTTGGAGATACTACAAATGCATCTCAATACCAATTCAATTTCAAATTAGACAATCAGAATACTCGCATTCTTTCAAGGAATTTGGCGGAAGGTTCTGCAGATAGCCCTGATATTATTTTAGAGACGCTCCATCCTGATAATATGGAGGAAAATTTCGTATGGTGTTTTATATCGCCGGGCAATTTTTTCAATGCGTCTTTTTCTTATGAGGATGAATACAGCCCAAATAAGTTTAACCAGCTCCATTACCACGATTATTTTGAGCTGGTATATCTGATTTCCGGCACAATGTATCAACAGATAGAATCTGAAAGGCACCTCTACACTGCTGGCAGTCTTTGCCTTTTGAACTGCAATGTTCGCCATCAGGAAGAGTTCTCCACAGAATATAGAGCTTTATTTTTACGTCTACCTATAGGATTAATAAAAGAGTTATACGAAGATATGGGTAAAATGTACTTTCAGGTGGAGAATAAGCATCGAAATCAAGTTCTAGAAAGATTTTTGGGCGATAATTTAGGTCTTTCAAAAGATAAAACAAACAAAAAAGAATACATAGATTTTATCCCATCAGATAGCGATGCCTCTGTGAGAGAAAACATGTACAAACTATTTGATAAACTGACAAAACAACTTGTGCATCCAGAAGTGGGTTCTACCTACATTATAAAGGCTATAATCGTTCAAATTTTTAATGAGTTATCTATAAAGAATCATTATAAAATGGTTCCTCTGACAATAGGTACCTCTGCAGAGGCCCAGCTTTTCGAATCTGTCAGAAATCAAATTTTGGCAAAGCACGGTAGAATCACTAGGGAAGATTTAAACGAATCATTGTCCTACAATGCTACTTATCTTAATCGCATTGTAAAAAAATACACCGGCTACAGCATAAAGCAATACGCCCTACAAATTGCCATGAAAGAGGCTGCTGAAATGCTTGAACACACAGATATGCAGATTTCAGAGATATGCAAAAAGCTTTCCTTTAAAAATGAAACTTATTTTTATAATTCTTTCCAAAAAATTTATGGGATGACCCCTAAGAAATATAGGCAGGAAATGCAAATCGAGCCTGCAAATAAAAAGTCAATAGTAAAATAAGATTTTTCTATAGTTTCAAAAACGTGTATAACTAATAAGCCACCACATCTGTGCCGGCTCAGTGCACAAATGATAAATGGCAATTACTTTTTCAACTTGGCAAGATACTCTTTAACCCTGCCATAGTAAATTCTTAGAAATTTATTAGCTCCAGCCGTCATATATACATAATACGGCTTTCCTTGCAATCTTTTCTTATCCAAGAACTGATATACAGGGTCATCTTGTGGCATGGATTTAATTAGTGCATCCATGACAAGAAAAAGTGTTCTTCTCAACTCTGACGAGCCTCGTTTAGTTGTGGGAACACTTTTTTGTGCGTAAGTTCCTGACTCATTAACTCCCGGATCCACACCTGCAAACGCCGTTATTGCAGCTTTGTGGCTAAACCTTGTAACATCACCTATTTCTGCCATAAGCTGCGGCCCTAAAGATGGTCCTACTCCCTTCATTGACATCACAACAGGATATTCTGGTAACTTTGAGGCCGTTTCATTCATTAACTGTCTAAGCGACTCAACTGTAGCAGATGCATTATTCAATTGAGAAATTGCCTGTTTAATGATCAGCTTAGTTATTTCATCTTTAGGAAGTACAGGTACCACCTCTTTAGCATTTTCGTATATCGCTACTGCCTTAGATTGACTATAATTGTACTTCTTTCGTTTACACCATTTTTTATAGTGTTCTGTAAACGCATTTAATGACATATTTCGAATGCAATCAACATGCCAGTATGTATCGATGAAATCCACCCACTTTTGACTTCCATCGTTTCTAGCAGGACTATCAAAGTATGTGTTCGCTCCAGGGTAAGTTTGATCAAGGATACCAATTAGATTATTCTTCATCGCAGTTTTTTGCTTTACATAAAAGCCAAACTGTCTATTCATTATTTTTAGTTGATTACGTATCTCATCCATAAGGCTATACTGTTTTAGCCCCGTCCATTTGTCAAGAGCATACCTGGCTATCTTTATTGAATCAGCCTTATCAGACTTTACCTTTCGTAATGAATCATTATCAAAATCTTTTATCAACTTGGCATTGATAGTGCTAACAAAAAGGTTTGCTTCAGCCAACTGATGCGCAAGGACTTCATAATAACGCCCCGTGTGTTCCATCACTATACGTGATTCTCCATCAACCGAATTAATAAGAGCAATCAATGCTTTTATTTCACTCGAAGTATGTTTTACTTCAAATGGCTCAGAAACGATTTCTCCGAATGGTCTCATTATCGATACCATACTCTTGCCTTTGGAAACATCAATACCTACTGCATTCATACACTATGTCACTCCTTATGTTTAATAATGCAATGGAAAAATCCAGTTTCACTCATTGCCTATTCAAACTACTGTGGTGTGACACGAACGTACCGATGGCAGTTCAACCTGCATAAAACGAACACTGCGAATGAGGTGCCGGATAACAGACTCGATTACGGACGCGAAGTCCAAGTAGGCGGTAGTCATTCCGATTGCACCTTCATTCTATCAGTTAAGCAATAAGTTGGATAATAACCTGACTGGCTGCCATATATATAACCCATAAACTTATTGTAGTAGTAGGAGGGAGTGATGCTACTTCCTCTGAAAGCTTTTTAGCGGAAAGGCTATCTCTTGTACATTTTAACTCTATCGCAATGTCAAACTCATCAATACATATGTCTTTTCTAACAGCACACGCTCCTGCATCCTGATACTCTTCTATTCTGGCAAGCGGAAACACTGCTCTTAGCAGAGCATTTCTTCTATATGAATTAATGAAAAAAACAGCAGACCACAAGAATCATGATCTACTGTTATGAACGCTTCGAATTATTTCTGTTATTCTGTTTTAAGGATTATCCCTTGGTGGCTGTTTGTCAGACATCTGAAACAGACCTCCCTCAGGAATTCTTCATCAGTTCATCGAGCATGGCTGCCGCTTCTCCGACAATATCGTTGCAGGTTCTCAAGCATTGCCACGACACTAAGATACCCGCCGCATTTACCGTCAATGCTTCTTGGAGCAGGCACGCTCTTCTTTGCCTCCTCAGGTGTCACACCTAGTTTTTCAGCAAACGTCATAGCAAGCGAGGCTGAACAGTTATTTCCGTTACGGTGATTCTCTCTGGCTATCTTTTCCATTTCATTCATATATATCCCGTCACTTTCTCTTTTCAAAAACGATTTCAGTATCACATGATAGGTCATCTCTGTAAGTATATCCAAGCCGGTCAAACTTCTTTATCTCATTAGGATCTTCAATCTGGTTTTCAGCCATGTATTTCACCATCTCTCCTCTGGCCATCTTGGCATATGTACCCTTTGTCACGAACTTCCCATTTACCATCTCGCCAAATGTGATGGTGATGTAACAGTCATCCGGTTTCAGGTATTTTTCAATGCACTTTGAATACTCCTTAGATGCAAGATTTATTATAACACCGGTACCATCACTTACTTCATCATAGAGCCTGGATCCCCACAGATCATATAAATCCTTATGTCCATTAATTGATGCCTTAGCCTGCATCTCAAGCCTGTATGGCGTAACTCCGTCCATAGGTTTAAGCACACCATAAAAGCCCGAAAGGATGCGAAGATGCTCCTGCACATAATCATAGCTTCTGTCTTCAAACACCGCAGGTGCCATATATTGAAACGCGATTCCTTCATATGAAAGTATAGCTGGTGTCAGTCTGTTACGAAGATCCATCTCTTTAATGCGTTTGTAATTCTGCTCAGCAATTTTATCATTGCAGCCCCACAGTTTCTGTAATTCATAATGCGACTTCTTACGGAGCCACTCAAGTATTTCCTCTGTCTGATCAAGGAATACCGGGGCCCCCTGGCACTCAAGTTTATCCGTATCCACATTCATCTTCTTTGCAGGTGAAAGAATAATCCTCATCACAGTTCTCCATGCATCTTTTCAGAATCATCGTCTGCTTTTGCTTTATACTTTGCATCACATAGCTGGTATATATGCGGCTATAACTGCTATCACTAAAGCTGGCAGCATATTAGCTACTCTTACCTTTTTACCCCAAACAAGGTTAACACCAACACAGAAGATCAGTATGCTTCCGATAAGCGACAGATACGAAACAGCCATATCTGTCATGATAGGTGATACCAGTCTCGCAAGTAAAGTTATTGTTCCCTCAAGCAAAAACACCGGTATTACAGAAAAAGCACACCCTTTTCCCATAGATGCTGTCATAATGGCTACTATTATAAAATCCAGCACAGCCTTTACAGCAAGCGTTGAATAATCTCCGCTGATTCCATCCTGTATTGAACCTACAATAGCCATAGCCCCTATGCATACCGTAAGCGATGCAGTCACAAAAGCGTTTACAAATTCCGAATCCTTGCCATTACCACTTTTTATTTTAAGCCATTCCCCAAAACGCTCAAAGGCTCTTTCTATTCCAATCAGTTCCCCTATAGCTGTTCCTATGGCAAGGCATAGAACCACAAGCATGGATCTGCCACCCACGAGTGCATTGTTCTCAACTTTCATCATACCCTCCATAGCACCTGAAATTGCTATAAAAAGGGTACTTATACCACATACCTTGCAAAGTGCATCCTGCTGATCTTCTTTAAATAACTTCCCTGTTATATTTCCGAGGAAACCGGCAGCAACTATAGCTGCACTGTTTATTATTGTCCCCAACATTATCATGTTCTTATATTTCCTTTTTTCATTTTTCTCCTGATATTTTAAGAATAATTATACTCATGAAAAAGGCAGGACACAATTCAAAGGAAACTGCATCCTGCCGCTTGTTATTATTATCTATTAGATGCATCTAACTTCTCTTCCGATGCCTTTTTCCTATAACTTGCTATACATCCAACTGCAACTCCTATACCCATCCCCCAGCTCTGTCCAAGTCCCATGTATCTGTGCCTGGCTCTGTTCTTTTCAAGCTCTTCTTTATTCTTTTCCGACATCTCCTTGACGTTTTTGGAAGTTGCTACACCAAACAAAAGGTATACAGGCGCAAGTACTCCGATCAATACAATGAATAACCAGATTTTAGGTGTCATATTTTCAAGTCTCCTCCTTTAAGTTATCCTTACAAGCTAGATTATAATCAGGGTTCCTTCCAAAAAACAGAGAAAAAGTGGTGAAATATCCTCTTAATATCCATCATAATCTATAGTCTCTTTCCGATCTCAATTCTCATGTTGTGCTCTTCCGGGCCTTCATTAGAATAGGCATATCTGTCAAATCCTATAAGCTCGAAGCCATTCTTTTTATAGAACAAAATCGCTTTTGAATTGTAGCTCTGTGTTTCCAGGACAGCCATTCTCGCACCGCTATCTACAGCCACTTTCAAAATTGTTTCAAGAAGTGCAGTCCCTACACCTTGGCTACGAAGTCCCACATCAAACACACAGATATTTGATATTCTGTATCTGTTATTCCACGCTTCCAGAAATCCTTCTACAAAGCCTATAAGAACATCTCCTTCAAATGCTCCATAAGCTACCGGATTGTCTAGCCATTCCGACAGCATATCATCTTCAAGCGGCTCCACAATCTCGTTATCCGCTTCTATCCATTCCACAGAAAAGCCGTCATCTGCAGGCTCTATAGACAGGTACTTGTTTGACCGGACTTCTACTTTATATCGTTTTCCGTTGTATTCATCATAGCCAAGTTGTCTTATTGTCATCTATTCTCCCAGTCTTCTTTCCTCTCTTTATCCATCAATCCTGTCAGATCTAAGAATTGCATACCAGCTGGAATCATTGATCCCCTGATTGTTGATATCTGAGCTGCGTAGCGTGCCCTCATATTGCATTCCACATTTCTTCATGACCATACCGGAGTGAGGGTTATTAACATCATGCCTTGATTCAATACGATTTGCTTCCACCTTATCAAAAAAGAAATCTATAACAGCATTTAAAGCTTCAGATGTAATCCCCTGATGCCACCATGCTCTTCCAATGCAGTAACCAATGTGGATCATATTTATGTTTTCTTTCATACCGACGGCGGAGATACTGCCTATTGGCTCATCTATTTCTTTCAAGACAATAGCCCACTGATAGTACTTTTTATCCTTATATGAATCCACCCACTGCCTCAGTAGATTCCTTGTTACATCAACAGTTCCATGAGGCGGCCACGTTAGAAACTTCGTGACTTCTTCATCATTTGCCCAGTTCAAGAACATAGCATCAGCATCTTCAACTTTGAATTTCCTCAGTATCAGTCTCTCGGTCTCAATTGTCTGTGTCCCGCAATGCCGCATTTTCATACATCCTCCGTCAACAAAACATAGTTCCACTATATCAGAAAAAAAGCCTTTTTACAGTAAATAATACCGTCAAAAGGCTTTTTCAGATAATTTTAAAAACCACTTGTCTTATAAGTCTGCTACAGTGTTTTTGCAAATTCCCTTATCTCGTTCATCTTGGCTTCGGATTTGTTCTCGTCCCCATTAGCAGTAATTACGCCTGCTGCCTCAATACCTGCATATCCCATGTATGCCTTATATTGGGCAATCGCAGCATCATATACACCGGGAGATCCTGAACTGAGCAGAAGAACTGTCTTCTTTGCTGCAGGCTTGCCAATACAGTAAACTCTCTGGATAGCAGCCTCCATCTGCGCTGTCATGGTGAAGTAATAGATTGGAGATGCAAAAACTATGACATCTGCCTCTTTGTATGCTGGCATAATCTTCTCAAGATCATCTTTCTGCACACATGTACCCTCACCCTTTGTGTGGCAGTACTCACAGCCAAGGCATCCGGCAATCTTCATTCTGCCAACCTGGTATTCCTCTACTTCATTGACCAAAATCGATCAACGTCTCCGGGGATATATTATTCTATTCCGTTTCATTTAAGTTTCATCTATCCTTTGAAGAATCAGAGAGTGAATGTTGCTCCAAAAGCTATTGTCATCTTCTCTTTATTGTAGAATGCTGAAAGCTTCTCAAGGCAATCATCATACATTTTATGGAATGCTTCGTTTCTCTGCTCTCTCTTAACTTCTGCTTTTCTTGTATCCTGAACATCGTTAAATCTCATAATATTTACCTCTTTCTTTGTTGTGGTATTTGTTAGCCGTTTGGCTGTTTCTTTTCTCTTTCTGAGCTTATAATATTACTTCCCGGGTTATGGGAACACCAATTTTATTTGTTTTCATTTCTATTTATTGGTTATTTATTCCTTATATGTTATACATCACCCAGCAATATCCACATATCAATTTCATTGGATTTTTATAATTATTATCATGTATTTTTTGATTGGCTCATTGTTACTAAGGATGACTAAAAAAAGAATAAGGGAGTATTTATCAAGATTTCAGGATTTAATGGAATCTAAATAGACAGTTGATGTACCAATTATGACAGAAATGGACTTTCATAAGACAGTTATGGAATTCAAGTAGTCAGTCTGAAATTATATGCCGCACCTTGGCATTTCTTCAAAATCATGTATAATTTGCATGGATGAACAAAAGATTGCAAAAGGACGTAATTATGCCTATTTCAAATAAAGCTAACAACAAAGAAGGCTTCTTACCCTATAGCTTGATCGCAATGGATATGGATGGCACCCTTCTTACATCGGATAAAAAGATTCTCCCTGAGACGCTTGATGATCTTTCATTGGTAGCTGATAAAGGAGTACATCTCTCTTACGCAACCGGCAGAGCGCTTGTTGAAATGAAGGAGTACTTTGAGATAACTCCCATGATCCGCTATGCCATCTGCTACAGTGGCGCAATAATATATGACTGCATGGCCAAGAAGGTCATTTACAGAAAAGAAGTACCTTCTGCCTGCTTTGAAAAGATAGTTGAAGTAGCCGATAAATACAACGGAATGCTCGCTTTCCTCACAGAAAAAGAATCCATTGTATCTTCAGCTGATATCAACCACATGGACGATTTCCATATGGGAGTTTACCAACCCATGTACCTTAAAGTAACCAGACAGGTTGATGACATGGCTGCTGAAAGCCGAAAGCACAATTTCATCACCAAGATAAACATATACTTCCGGAATCAGGAAGACCGTCACCGCGGTTATGAGGAATTAAAAGATCTCCCCCTTACATTTGCACTTGCAGAAGAAACAAGCCTTGAAATGAATGCTGAGGGAGTATCAAAAGGTGCCGCCCTTAGGACTCTGTCTTCTCTCCTGGATATCCCCATAGAAGAAACAATGGCTATCGGAGATGCCGACAATGACCGCGATATGTTAACTACCGCAGGAATTTCTATCGTCATGTTGAATGCACGCAGTGATATAAAGAAGCTTGCAAACTATATTACAAAGGACAGCGACCATAACGGTGTTGGCTTTGCTATCAGAGACTATTTTGATCTTTAATTGGAGATAACAATGGAAATAAACAAGAATACCCTAACTGAGTTCCGTAGAGACTTTAAAGAAGCTGTCGCAAGCCTTGAAGAAAAATATGATGTGACCATCTCTCTTGGTAGCATCTCATATTCTGAGAATGACTTCACCAGCAAGCTTACCGTAAATAACGGTCATGACAAGGATGATATCGCTCAAAGGGAATTTGACCGTGATGTATGGAAGTATGCCCACCTTGGTCTTGGGAAAGGCATGTATAAAAGGATCTTCGTTGGTCTCGACGGCAACAAATATACAGCGTACTGCCATTTATCCTGTCACGCATTTCAACTGATGCTTCACCTCCAAGAACAAGATCACTATCTGCCCCTACAATTAAGGTTAACTCCATATTAATATGCTTCTTCATGTCTAAATTTACCCGGGCTACTATGCTCGACTATTTTGTCTTTTACTATTTTCCACAACTCTAGCTGGATGTGTGATAATTGCTCGTTTAATGCTTTTCTTTGTTCCGGATCTTCACTATATATGAAAAAATCTGTGAGTCCTCCCCCTCCAGGATATAGCATTTCATACAAAGTCAGAATACAGTCCTCTTTATCCTCATCCGAATAATCAGCTTCAAGAACAGCTATTCCATCCACCAGTCTACTGTAATGAAAGACGATGGATTGATCTCCATATTTTTTCAAATATGCTTCAAGTTCTTTATATAGTGCTAAAGCATAATTTATATCCATAATTCCAACCTTCCTTAGCCAAAAGAGGAAACGCAATAGATTTACATTTATGATCCGCGGCAAGGTTTAGAGATTTGTCATAGCACTGTCTTAATAGTTCTGCCTCTCCATTATCACCACCTTCCCACCAGGTTCCAATAGCATGAATAATGTATTTAGCATCCAAATCAAAAGCCGGAGTGATAGCGACCATTCCCGGCTCAAGAGGTCCTATCTTCTCTCGTTTTGCCATAAGCCTGTCTCTGCCAGCAGCATTATAAATGGCAGTATCGACCCCACCACCTATTATTGGCTTAGGATTGGCAGTGTTTACTATAGCGTCTGCTTTTACTTTTGTTATATCATTTCTGATAATTGAAAACGGCATTATATTCTCCCCCATTCGCGAGCAGGTTTGCTATTTAGCCAATTTTTCGTTACATTCATCTTCAGTAATATCACCATCCAAGCAAAGTTCAATAATATTACCCATCTCTTTACTCAAAAGCATAAACTCTTCATCTGATATTTTATGATCCGCATATTGTTTAACCAGCTTGTTATAATAATCAGCTCCAAGTTCAAAACCTCTGTCATCAAATCCGCTCATACCAAATACCTTTTAAAAATCTCAATATATCCCATTTTTTCTTGCTATAGCATTGACCCACATCTCGGCTTCCCTGCCGGGTCTGTTATCAGTACCAACCTCATTGTAAACAATCTCAAATCCCGCATCCTCGAATAGCGGAACTATACTCTTCTCATTAAAATCGCTAAATCTGCGATCTCCGCGCATCTTAGTACCATCGCCATATTTGAACGAAGCATATATAACTCCGCAGCTCTTAAGAGAAACATTCAGCTTTTTCATTGTCTCCGGGAGCTGATCCACTGGTACATGGAGAAGTGAAGCGCAGGCCCAGACACCATCGAACTCATTATGAAAATCAATATCCTCAAACCTCATATCCAGGACTTCCTGCCCCAGATATTCAGAGGCTCTCTTCCTCATTTCCCCTGATGCATCAAAAGCAGTTACATCAAAACCTGCCTCCAAAAATGCCTTACTATCTCGTCCGCTTCCGCAACCTGCATCCAAAACTCGACCCTGTTCCGGCAGGAGTGCGATGAACCTATCCCTCTCGTATGACATATCTGCATTAACACTTCCGGCAAAGAACGAGTCAGCATTCTCGTTATAATACTCAACGTTCTTATCGACCATAGCCTCAGCAATCTTAGGAAGAAGCGTAAGATCAGCAGGAAGCCACTCTACACTTCTAAGGTCATTTATCTCAAGCCACCTCGCAGCTTCATGCTCCAAAAGTTGGAGATTGCCTTCAGCTACAGTTGCCCAATAGCAGTTCATGTGAAGATGAAAAGTCTCATAATCATAATCGATGACATCTATAAGATCATTGACCTCAATCTCCGCACCAAGTTCTTCTCTAATCTCTCTTACCAACGCCTCTTCAGGAGTTTCACCTTCTTCAATCTTTCCTCCGGGAAATTCCCAGCCATCCTTATAATCCCCATATCCACGCTGAGTCGCAAATATCTTAGTTTTTCTCTTGTAATCATCGCAGATTATTGCTGCGACTACGTTGACAGTTTTCATAATCATCCTACTTCCAGTTTGCTTGTCTTCTTGATATATTTAGCAGGTATCGGATTATCCAGATGCCATGTTATATTCATAGGCCTGCTGCCGTAATGACTCACATATTTTGCAGTCCCCAGATACGTGTATGGCGCAGCACCTGCCAAATCCTTCTTAAACTCTCTTACAAATAACAGGATCTTACTTCCCTCATGAACATGGTTAATATATCTCTGACCGGTCGGTGAAGTATCTGAAGTTGTACTCTGACTCTGCCAATGGAAAAACTCCTCATTGATAGAATAATCATTGTACATTGTCGTAGGTGAATAATCCTTATCTGCTTTATTAAGCGTTACAAAGAACACGTCCACCATCTTATCTTCAAGCCACTTCACACCTTCTCTTACAGTCTGTGGTTTCTTGAAATCCATTGCCACAAGGATCTGATCTCTGGTATATGTACAGTATAATTCAAGTGGACAATCAAATCCCAGATCTACTTCATCACCTACCACATCTATTCTCTCAAGATTGTAGTTAAGGATTTCCATCAGCTCACTAAACATATTTTTGCTGTTACAAAGCTCAGCCAAATTCTGTTTAACTTCCGGAGCATCCCAATCATCCACCGCACTCTGCCACAGTGTTACGTAGAACATCTGCATCATCCGCTTCTCAGCTTCAGGTAACATGCTAGAAGAAGCGACATAGTTGACATGGCGCAGCGCGCCTGGAAAGAAAGGTCCGAATATGCTTGAATATGATGAACAAACCGAACAGAGAAGCAATAGCTTTTATAGCCAAGGTTTCGCTTTAGGATACGCGGAATCGAATTTATTTGCTAAATTCCATTTGCTAAAGATCCTAACAAAGGAATATACAGATGATCAGATCAGAAGCACTGAGCCTCCCGAAGGCGAACATTCTACATTACTTAAAATGTGGGATAATTCCGATCTTTGCAATATACTGGATTTCTATCGCAAATACGAGAATCTTAGTGAAAAGAGGCTAGTCAATCGGTATATAGCGGAGAGCGAGTATTTGCCTTGGAGATCATTTTGACCCCCTCTACGAAGGTAATGTATTCAGTCCCCAACTTGGGGACTCGATAATAAAAAAAGTGGTTTTGTAAGGACATGATAATTGGCTACACATGTGTAGCCAATTCATCTGACGAATGGCATCATAATTTATGCATCACTTCATATATTTTCTTTGTCTCTTTCAAGTACTTAAGGCGACCTATATTCACGTCAAACATTTTATTAATGACGTCAGCGATTATTCCTGATATTTCCTCAATGCTAGTGCCTGCCTTTATCTGTTCAACAATCATTTCTGCCTCTGTGTCAAATTCATCATCAGGGGCACCATGCTCTATCAGACCGTACATGTCAATCTCCTTAAGTACATTCTTCACAGCGTCGAGAACATCCTTAGATACAACTCGTCTTATTTTTATTTCTTCATCCATTTTCTCTTCCCAATTCGTAGGTGATGCCCAGCTCATCCAAATCTTTTGCCTGTGTTCCTCGTCTCTAGCCAATCTTGCAATAGTGTCCTCACATGCCATCCATATATATTCATAATCATACTCTTTAGGGTTATAAAGGACTTTTCCTTTCACCTCAGCAACTAACAATTTACCATCTTTCTCAAAAATACAAGTTTTCCCATTTCTTTTCTGTCCAATGCAATAGCCACGCACTCTGTGGGATCTAAATGCATTCTTCAAATAGTAGAGATACACCTTTGCCGGTACCATCACTGTTTTCTCCTATAATTATTTTTTCTCATGTACTATTTGATCTATAGAAGAGAGCAAAAAACCTTGCATTGCTGCAAGGCTTTTCGCAACTCGGCTGCTTAACTCGAGTAATAGAGGCGTTTTATATGATAAAATCCTTTTACTATTATGTGCCTACAACACAGCCATAGTAATTTTCTTACCTAGCGGATTATATAGGTTTAAGATTGTCCCCATAAAAATCGAATTCAACCGATGTCCATGTATGTACAACAGAAAACCAATCTACTATTTCGTTTTGGTGTATCAAGTCATCCGTATAATAAACAGGAATCTCAATATATCCCATTAAAACAACCTCCGAGAATCATTCCCAACACCATTTAGGTTTGCATCTATATTTCCACTATAATTATCTTACCTCGCACACAATAATACCAATAAAAATACAATAAAAATTGGCCAGACATTGTCTGACCAATCCGATAATATTATTTCTTTGTTCTACTTCTCTTCTTGACTTCCTTTTCCACACCTCTAATGCTCTTTAAATACTCTTCCTCTACTGGAGACAACGTTATCTCTTGATACTTGCGATATTCTGCCTTTGCTTTCTGCAAAGCCAGATCATGGCTTACACTTCCAGCCCCCACAAGTAGCTTTCTGTTTCCTGAAGACAGGACAGAATCTAGTTGTTCCACATAATCGCTCATATACATGGGCTTGTGCTCAATAGCATTAATCTCTGCAAGATCAAAATAACCTGATACAAGATTGTTAAGAATCTTCAGTTCATCTTCTTTCAAATAATTTTTCGCAACACCAATATCTTTAAGCGCTGGAAGTTCACCTGAAAAAGAGGTAAGCCCCATAAATGGTTTTTCTGCATCTGCTCTTTCATATATGACTTCGGCTGCGGTATGTCCATGAGCAGCATAATGCAGCTTATTTTGAACAATCTTGAAGAATTTTATAGATTCCTCACTTTTGGGATTATAGTCAACACTCGTAGCATATAAGTCTAGAACCTGACGATATAGCACCTTCTCAGATGAGCGGATGTCCCTAATTCGATCCAGAAGTTCTTTCCAGTAGTTTCCGCCGCCATTCCCCTTTAGCCTATCATCATCCATTGCAAAGCCTTTGATGATATATTCCTTTAAAACAGAATTTGCCCATATACGGAACTGAGTTCCGCGGATAGATTTCACACGATATCCGACAGAAATAATTACATCTAAATTATAAAAGTCTACATCATAGACTTTTCCATCAGCGGCAGTGTAGGCAAATTTTGCCCACACTGAATCTTTCACCAACTCTCCTTCTTTAAAGATATTACGAACATGCTTACCTATAACACTTCGGTCTCTTTGAAACAGCTCCGCCATCTGATCGATTGAAAGCCATACTGTTTCATTTTTTAAGTTGACCTCAATTTTGGAAAGTCCATCATCCGTCTGATATATAATAATCTCACCAAATTCATCCATATCTTTCGCACTCTCCTCAAAACCCAAAACTTTTTTCTTTACCATTTATTTACAATTCTATTTTATCATTTTTCAGCTTCTTCCAACGAAATGATTGTGACTGGTTAAGTCCTTGTAATAGTTCCACCCGTTTACAATCTCCTCTGGCGAATGTGCATCATAACCGAATATGACTAAGTCCTTTGGTACCTCTTCCCAAAATTCTTCCTTGAAATAGCCCGGTTCAATACGTGAAGCATAATTGTATTCAAGTCTTATGGGATAGTTACTTTTCTTTACAGCGGTAATCAGCTTATCTGCATACTCTCTTTCAATTGCTCCAAACTCAGGTCTCTTTCTATATGAACGATCTGGATGTGCAACCACATCAAATAGTCCGCTTTCAACACCCTGTACCATTGCATCAAGCTGTCCCATAAACTCATTTGATCTGTCCTGATCATAAATACTCAGGCTTCCGTCAGTATGTTCAAAAAGATGCTGACCAAGGAGCATCACATCCAAGCCTTTCATGTCTCTAAGCTCTTTATAGTATTCAATATAGCTCGGGAAGTATTCAACCTCTAATCCACACTGAATATCGATTCGGCCCTTATACTCTTCTCTTAGCTGATTTATTGCTCCAATATATTCCGGCAACTGCTCATATGGCATTCTATTGCCAAGAGGATTCCCTGAAAAAGGAGCATGATCAGTAAAAACAATTCTGGTACCCCCTAAAGCTATCGCTGTCTCAACATATTCCCTATCCTCATAATTACCTGCATGCCCACATCTTTTTGTATGAACATGGAACACTTCTTTTTCTATTGGTACATACATTATAATATCCTCTGTTTCTCAGCCTTTTGCAGATCATCAAACGAACATGTATAGACCTGATTATCATCTAATCTATAGATTATTCCGCCTCTAATCTTCTTATTTTTGCCATCATGACGAGCACATCCTCCATCAATATCTATAATGTTTTCTGCAATGAATGGAGAAAGTTCTTTAAATTCTTTATTTGCATACCAAACCGGAACATGTCCAACAATAAAGGTCCAATCCTTCAATGAAGTGTATTCCTGTTTATCCACGTATAAGTCACGCCTAAATGGTGTGAGCCATACTGTACTCCAAGCCGTTTGATAATCAATCTCATTATATGGAACATCAATTTTATCCAAATCAAAGAATGAATGCGTCAGAAAGAACTTCTTTCCATTTACTTCAACAAGCTTTGTTAATGATCGAGTTTTAAGCCATTCAAGTAGTTCTACGCGTTCCTCAATCTTATAACGTCTATATCTAAAGTAAGTCTTGTTCCCACCGTTTCCGAAAATCCATAGCTCTCCATCCCTTCCCGGAAGCTTTTCATAATCATTGGTCGTGGTCCCATCTAAAGCAACGGCGTTAAGCATCATAAACTCATGATTCCCTATCAGCATATCCATATTAGTAGCATTCTTCACGTGCTGAAGAATATTTAAACCTTCAGGACCTCTATCGATTGCATCGCCAAGCATATAAAGCTGATCATTTTCAGAAAAATCCACCATCTCACGCAACTTTAAAAATATTCTATACTGCCCATGTAAGTCTGATACGACATATGTTGCCATAGCTATTCTTCCTCCTTAGTTAAGTCCATTATTCCACGTTAAAAGTATATGGCTATACATTAATGCTGTCATTAAACGGACAGTTCAAAGTGCAAGCTATTCCAGTTCCCCATCTCTGTGACAAATCTCATAATATTCGCACATAACGCAAAAGTGCTTACAAAACTTATTCTTCCCCAATAAGCATTTTCTAACCCAATACAACAGTCTCTTCATACACAGTTCCTCCTTACCAGCCCATATCATCCATATCATCTTCAAAATCGAGCCCTGCTTCCAGGCGATCATCTTCTCTGTCTCGCCTAAACTCTTTCTGTTTCCGCTCAAAATCCTTGTGCTCTTTCTTAGACATTCCGCCTACAAGACTCTTATACTGAGATTCTGTAATTCTTACATCTTTATCCTTTTCTCTTTTTCCAAAAAACATATTTGGTACCGCCCTTCTATGAATCAATTTGCAGTTCCACCCACAAATCACTTTGTTTCATCTCTCCTGATGATAGAATTGTCTCACTCGACATATCCTATAAAAAGGACAGTTCTCCGAGTCAATATCCATGCGGGTTTCGAGCATTTTTAAAGGGCAAAGGACATTTTAAAATACGGCAAAGAGGCGAACTCACATGAGCCCACCTCTTTATGTTAAGAATACTCTATATCTTAATCATTACTTTCTACATAATCCAGAAACATTTCATTTCCAGAGCTTATCAATCTCTGAATATAGCTTACGATTATCATTTCTTGACCATCCACCAAACTCTTCATTAAAGCTTGTATGCAATACATCCTCGTTAATGTTTCGCTCACGCTTAACATGATCAATAAACATCTTTAGAATAGCCAAATACACATCCTTATCATTTTCAACACGTTTATGACAATTAATGCGCCACTGTTGTTTAGTCACCCATCCAGAGTATAAATCATTCAATTCTGGGACAATAAAATTTACTACTCCTCCTATTCCCACATCCGCGATAGGCAACTTATCCGGCGATGGATACTTACATATCAGTACATGTAATAGTAAGTGCTCCAAATAGTCACAGTACACAATATTCTCCTTCAACTGCCACTCATATGGGCACATTTCGGCAAAAGCCTTTGTAGATAGCATAATCATCTTATCCTCTGCTTTATGGTGAGCAATGAGTCCCTCAGATGTTCTTGTACATTTTGAGTTCTTGTTAAAGGATCTTGTCATATAATCCGCTAAGCCAATACCATATTTTACTTGTAAGTAATCGCAGTACTCTAAGTATGTCATCTCCTTTACTTTAATGAATTCTTTCATATCCATGTGTTCTACACCTCCTGATAGACAATAATGAATCTACATTCCGGCAGCAGAATCACGTATAATAAGTTATATCAAAAGCCCCGGACACCATTGATCAAGTGGTGTGCCTTTGATAATGATAGTTAACCATAATCTGTTTGATACAGGGAGTTGCAACTAGGTTGCAATCGACTTGCAAGCAGGCAAAACAGGAGTTGTCCTAATGAGTAAATTATGTTTAAGCACATACTTAAGCGTGCTAAAAATATATGAAAATCCACAAGGATCTGGAGCGCGAAAAATTCTAAATGCGCTTGTTGAAAGCATCTGTGACAAACAGTACAACATCCCTGCTTATGAGATTTCAAAAATAAAAAATGGGGATAAAAACATAGCTGGCTATATAATGGATGACATTAAAGAAAGCATTTCAAATCCGCGCTATTTAGAGAACGCAAAAACAAGAGTGTTTCCCTTATTAAACCCCAGCAAGCACAGCGATATTTCTAAAACTTTGGCCATTATTGCTATGCATGACGATAGTATAAACAATGATTGCGTTATAGATTGTTTTTCTGGGATTAAGAAAAAAGATATAACAGAAATTAAGAATGAATTTGAATTTATTCTTGGTATTTTTCTTTATATCATAAGCAGTACACAGAACCAGCATACTCAATCATATGCTGCAGAAATCACTGACCAATACTGTAATGAAGCAATTAAAACTTATGATTCCCTTGAAATAAAAACCACTACAGTAGAAATTATCATGGACTCCGATATTTCTTCTCAAGCTAAATCCTTCTGCCGAGCCTATGAAGACAGTATTAATTTACTTCCACTATGCCAAATAGCAAATATCATTAGTCCATCTCATAACCATGTGAACAAGATGTACTCTGCTTATTGCGATTGTAGTGATAAACTTAAAGCACAGATTATGAAAGACAATAATTGCCCAATTATACATGTTTCTGACGTATATTCTCTATACAAGCTTCTTGCTCGTTATGAAGATGACATAGAAAACTTAGGACTAGCTTCAAAGCATAACATCTACATGTTTACGCAATATATTGCCCCAGCAATTAACGTTGAAGAATTTGAGACGATTGAATCTATGGAATTAATTGACCCTAATCCACCAATATTCCCTGTAGTTCCTTCACATATTCTCCCCAATTATACTTCATCCCATCTTTCAAAATTTATTGGAGATTACATATACTACAAGGGTACAGACAAAGAGCTTCCTGTACCATTTGATTGGATGTGGAATCATTTTAATTTTGCAACCTGTGAATATGCTGATCTTTTCCGGTGGCTTAATACCTTTATCATCAGTAGCTACCATGAAATAAAACAGCCTTCTGAAATTGATACGGAACTATATGAAAGTCCTATTATTCCGGAAATCTACTATGTAAAAACAATGGAGGATCTTCACTTCCTAGCTATGCTAACACTCTATTCGTTATACAGTTGTCTGTAGTAATTAAGCAAACGCTTTAAAAGCACAAAAAGGAGGGTAGCCTCACATTTTGCAAAGCTACCCTTCCCATCAAAACTCATTATTTAGTTAAACGGAATCACATCCAGATCCGGCAGATCTGTAAATCCATCGCCTGTAGAAGTTGATTCTCCGGAATTCTTGCTCTCGGCAAATTCCAGGTTCTCTACGATCACATCTGTGGTGTAGATCTTGGTATCGTCCTTGTCATAGCTGCCGGTTTGGATACGGCCGGTGACGATGAACTTTGTTCCTTTCTTGCCGTACTTTTCCAGGAAGTTGGCCTGGTTTTTGAAAGCTACGAGGCCAATGAAGTCAGCATTTGGCCCATCTCCTTCTTTTTTGAAATCCCTGTTTACTGCAAGAGTACATCTTGCTACTTTCTTGTCGGAGTCAGCATTTCTGATCTCCGCATCCCTAGTTAATCTACCTGATAATAATACTTTGTTCATGTGTGATATTTTTCATGAAACAACCAAATCCCCCTCCAGAGATCTGTTTCAGCAAATATTTTTCCTCCTTGAATTTTTGACATGGTGAATAATAGCATGAAATAGTGGAAGAACTGCCTCAACAGCGAATCAATTAAGGGTCAGTTTTGAATCAGAAATTTCGATAACATCCAATTATTCACCTCAGCAAACACATTTTTCCAAATCCTAAAAACTATATTTTAAGTAATTGTTTGGCATTATTACTAAATATATTATTTCGATCTTGCTCTAATTCAGTCGCTCGTAAAACTGACACAATAGAAAATGCCTGTGAAACAAATGGGTAATCTGTACCAAACAGAAGTCTACTACTTCCAACACTATCAATAAGCTTCCTAATATTCTTTGAAGGCTGAACACTTATATCAGTGTATGTGTTTGGAAACTCTTTTAAAATACTTGTCATATAATCAAAGTCAAAGCATCCACTGTGAGCTAAGATAAATGTTGCATTTGGAATACACGCTAGTACTTTTTTGAATTTCTCCAGTGACTGGGTAGTCACTTCCTTTTTAGTTTGTTTTGTTGGTATTGATGAATCAAGCATTTCTTTGGGTAATCCCTTACCGCTGCAGCTCAAAATAGGAAGTCCAGTTTTTTCTAACTCTTTAAGAAGTTCAATTGTTTTATCGCAATCGATTGGTACATTCCAAATATGAGGATTCAGTTTCCACCCCTTAATATCTAGCTTCATATAGTCATCAATTTTGGATAGAATATTTTCATCAAAAGGGTGAATCGACGCAAATGTAAGCAGGCGATTATTACGCGCTACCATCTCGTTCATAGTTGATGCACAACTTTTATTTGCCGGATTAATTTGTTGAACAACCGATTTAGAAATATGATTAGAATTCATATCCATTATAATTCGTTCTTCAGTTGCATAATTCAAAACCAAAGCACCTGAAAAAAGTTTTATCCGAGCCTTAATTCCATCTGAAGATAATAATGTAGTCGGACATTTTGTGAAATATATTTCATCTAAATCAAACAGTTTCATGGAAAATGGAAAGCAACTCATATCCATTAATGATTTTTCTTTATTCCATTTTTCTTTCTGTAAAAAAGAAGGAAAAAGCTGAGATAAGCCTGCAAATAAATGACAATGCATATCAATAATTTC
Organism: Butyrivibrio sp. WCD2001; assembly: GCF_000424485.1. Taxonomy (NCBI): domain Bacteria; kingdom Bacillati; phylum Bacillota; class Clostridia; order Lachnospirales; family Lachnospiraceae; genus Butyrivibrio; species Butyrivibrio sp. WCD2001. The sequence continues at coordinate 21,962 of NZ_AUJZ01000019.1, forward strand.
ATAGTTATCAACTAAATCAACATCTATCTTAAAATCACCATTGTCGCATAATTGCAATTCTGGATTCTCTTCTAGTATTTTTATTTTTTCTCTACAGTATTTCATCTCCACAAGTCCCGTTTGGTTTTCTCAATTAAACCGCAAGTTATATTCTCGAAGTCTTCCCTCTACCTTCTGCATCATTTACAACTTGTGATATGATTTTTGTAACATCAGCCTCAGGCAGATCTTTCAGATAAATGCAGTATTCATCTGGATATCCGCCGACAAATTTCATGTGTTCCATGGATATTTGTGAAGGGTTTGTAATCCAGAGTACCTGTTCTCCAAAATAGTCTTCAATATATCTTAATTTTTCACCATTGTATGTAATGACCATGTAAAAATCTCCAATTAATGTAGATCATCCCTCCAAAAGTTCACTTGAATCCATTGTTTTAATCCCATGTTTATTTAAGAGTTCCGCAATCTATGCTTATATATTTATCTTTTGTCTGAAATCTTAGAACGGAGCTAAAAGTTCAAGGATATTATTTCATCCATAGGTACAGCTTTTTTGCTTGCAGTTTCAACATCACATTCTTTTGCCCACAAGAAAGGATAAATAAGAATTCCCTGATAGAATGCAACATTTTCACAATCCCTTTCCCATTCCTGCCATCTCATGGTCCCATAGAATTTTTCTGTGTTGCCCCTAAAAACCCATGTAAGAAAATCATCGTACTGCACTTCCATGCATTCCCAATCCAATGTATCTGGAGCAAAATACCAGATATCCTTTTTGCCCGGATCAAATCTAGTGACATCCAAGGCGAATATTCCACCAAGAATATCGATTGCAATTACGGATAATCCTGACAGTTCCTCATAAATAACGCCATTTATGCAGTCACCCTGTTCGTTTAACAGACGTATCCAGTTATCAACGATTATGCCTTCGGGTTCGCACTGTGTAATCTTTCTTTCCGAGCTGCTTATTAAATCCTGTAACTCATTCAATATATCCATCTTCTGTAATTAGTTATCCTTCTTCAGTAATTTCATCAGATTCTCGGGTTTATCTATGCAGCCGGTGTTACCGTTAAAGCTTACCGCATCCAGCCACAAGACATAATGCAAACACAAATAATACTACTCGTCTTTTCATGTTTCCCTCATTACTCACTGTTCAAAACAAGCTATAGACTAAAGTCTAATCACATCTGCTAAGAGAAGCACCGCCACTGTACTTCTCTGAAAACTCATCCTCGTTCCATGTCTCATAGTATTCCAGGATATCCGCATCTTCTTCAGAAGACTGATACGTGTACTGTACTCCGTTATCAGACTCTGCCTTAATCTTGTATCCTCCAGTCTTCAGTTCCTCGAATAGCGAAATACTATCAAAATGATCCGGAACAAAATCATTATTTTCCATATGACCATAAATTATCTCTGCATCACCAAACTGTACATAGTATTCAGGCTGCATATCCCCATCAGTCTCATAGCCTATGGATGCTGTCTGCCAGGTTCCTGATACCACAGGATCACTCACTTTTGATGCCAAAAAAATAGATGTTGGACCGTCAGCTCCACCGATTATCGCTGCATCTTCTTTTTTCGCACCACATCCTACTGTTCCTATTACCATTATCAGCACAAGCGCTGTCACTACTATTTTCTTCATCTTAGTCTCTCTTCTTTTTCCTTAAGATACTTCATTACTGTCTCAAGCCCTTCCATCGGAACACAAAACGTGCCATCCCTGTGTATGCATCCCTCATGGACTTTATCGATATCAAACCACTTGACTTCTTCCACTTCCTCTGTCTGAAGCTTCAGCTTGGAAATATCCACAGGCTTTTCATACACGTAAACAAAAGCAACTTCATTGTCCTTAAACATTTTTCCATGGAATTCCATCTCATACTTAATATGAAACTTCCCGGCAAAAGTAAGATCTCCGGCCAGAGTTTTTATTCCAAGCTCCTCAAACAGTTCTCTCTGTGCAGACTCAAGTGGCTCATCACCAGCCTGGATATGTCCTGCCGATGAAGTATCATACATCCCAGGAAAAGATTCCTTTTCGGCGCTTCTCTTCTGAAGAAGAACCTGATATTTATCCACTTCCTTTCTCACAATCCAAATATGCGCTGTCCTGTGAGGAATCCCATTGTCATGTGCATCACTTCTGCTTACAGTCTCCCCGGTCGGAAAGCCGTTATCGTCAGTTATATCAAATATCTCCATTTTTCACTGCCTCTTTTCTGTTCCTGATGGCAAAAACAGCTGTACCAACTCCCGCCAGTACAAGCACGAATATTCCATAGACCATCGCAATGAAAGCTCCGACAATAGGTGTCTCAAAATCAGAACTAACAAAATAGTAGTAATAATATGTACTTAGTATCATTCCGGCAACGCATGATATCAGCAATAATAACGAAGACAGGAGATACTCCTTCATGCTTTTAGCCATAAAAACATTCATTATGACAAATGCCGCAATAACTATCATCCATATGGGATTAATATCAGCCATTCCGAGCATATCCCTAATCACAAACATTACAAGGGGAATTAGATTTAACCACTTCAAGAACTTCACTTTTTTCCTCCGCCAACAATTATTCTTTAACAAAATATATCTCTACCATTTTACACCATTGCTATCATTACAAAAACTTACTTTTGATGACATGAGAGAAACTATTCTGACCTTTGCGTCCGTATAGATTTTCATAAAACACAAAGATATGCCGTTAAAAAGGTGGACAGTCACTTCAGCGATGTCCACCTTATCTTATATTTATTATTTCAGCTTCATGCCATCTTTATCGGCATTTATCAGATAGTGAATGTTGCTCCATATAAAAACAGCTGCGGATTTTTAACTCCACAGCTGCCCATCTTATAATTCCTTGCCGCCTCTTATAACAACCTGGGTACAATATAGAACAACAGAACAATCAGCACTCCCAGTAACATATATTTCAGTCTGCTATTATCCACTTTACTTAGGCTGTTTATCATTTCCGTTCTAATAATATATCCGTGATAGTTTACCTGTTTGTTTTCCGGAACAAAGTTCTCCCTAACAGCCTGTCCATACCATGTAGTTCCGGCATTATCCATCACATATCTTTTGAATCTCTCTGCGCTTTCTAAATCATTCAGCACTATTGCTGCGCGGTACAGATAGTATTGCCTTTCAACTTCATTCCTTTATGTTTCCTTTACTGATATGTTCCCTTATTATCTGATCTGTAAACTCATATAGCTTTTCCGAACCTTCTCTTGTCTTTGACTGCCTGCCATATACCTGTTCCTTGGTAACCCCATGCTCTCTCCAGTCACCTCCACCGTTACTGTTGTTCAGCATAAGTGGCTGGAGGTTATCCATTGCATGCGCAAACTTCGATTCAGGAGTCTTATTTTCCTCAAACTCATCAAAAAGAGCTGTCAGTTCCTTTTTCTGATCCTCCGGTAAAATCGAGAATATCCTTTCCTTGGCTGCATCCTCGCGTTCCTTTTGGGTAGCAAGCCCCTCTTTGTCGTATGCATATGTATCACCGGCATCAATCTCAACTATGTCATGAATAAGGCACATTATCATGACCCTTGAAATATCAATATCCTTATTCGAGTATTCCTTAAGCAGATACGCCATAATAGCCATATGCCAGGCGTGCTCCGCATCATTTTCATTTCTGCCTTTTCCTGATAGATGAGTCTGCCTGAATACATTCTTTTCTTTATCTATCTCCAAGGCAAACTCCATTTGCTTTCTCAGTCTGTCATCCATTACTTATTCCCATTTCTTCCACACATCTGGCTGATATCCCAGTGTAGACTGCTTACCATTTCTCACTACCGGCGTCTTTATTATCTGCTGATTCTCAAGCAGTTTTTCCAGCTTATCTTTGATTTTATACCCTGAGCTATTGTATCTGCTTCATAAGAATAGACCCTGTAATCCTGTGAAGCTTTATATGTTCCTTCAGGATCCAATTGATTGAAGAATGCCATAATCTTTTCTGCTTTCGAAAGTGACATACTAAATTTCATAGTCCTATCTCCATAATATTTTTGTCCCAGTATCCATCAATATGCTTTTCTGCTGTCACAATACCTTCCATATCTTTCCAGGCATCATACCATTCGTCTGGAATAAGATCATCCAACACTATCGACCCTACACCATCCACGTACAGGACCAATTGTTCAAGTGTCTTTCTCAATTTTGTCCTGACTTTTGTTTTCTCATTATCCCTGAGAAGATCCAGAATATCATTAGCCTGCTCAACCTTAACACCATCATAAAGGCCATAATAACCGCCATCATCAAAAGAATCATCCTCATCGGCAATACGCGATATCACGATTGGATATTCCGCTACATCTGACGCTGCTATAATGTACCGCGCACTTCTGTAAAACTCCACTGCATCCTTAAGATCATTCTCATCAGGACGTCCCTTAGCGGTACCACCTATCAGCTTAAAGGGGCCGAAAGTATTGAAGCCAGGACAAGTGAATTTCCCTACAATCTCAGCATTCTTACCCTTTATGGACTCTGCCATTGATTTTGAAAAATCCTTATTCATGGCACTTGTCATTATGAAAAATATCTTCTTATTCTGAGGAAGATTAGCCTGTGCAAAATTCTTAACCTGCTGATGGAACTGCGCTGCGTAGATACTTGAAGATATTGACTTGCTTTGCTCCCTCAATCATTTCATCATAAGACTGTTTTTCAGCCTCAGTCAGTTCCCTGATTTGCATGTTATAACTAATAAACCTCTTTATCCCTACGTTTGTTTACTGTCTCATTCTCCGCATTTATCTTTGAAAAACATGGACAGGTTTCATCATGGTCGTTGATAATACCGCATGCCTGCAGGTGAGAATAAATCGTCACTTCACCAACATACTTGAATCCTCGTTTCTTCAGATCTTTGCTGATAGTCTTTGACAGCCCATTACTGACAGGAATCTTGCCCCCAAGCTTGCTGTGTCCATTATATAAAATGACCTTGTTATCCGAGTACGACCACATGTAGTTGCAGAAGCTCCCGAATTCTTCCCGCACCTTCTGAAAACACTTCGCATTGTTTATTACTGCAGCTATCTTCCGGGGAGACTTTATCATGTCTTCCGTATCAAGGATCCTCTGAACATCTGCATCATCATAGGCAGCGATCTTGTCATAATCAAATCCATCAAAACATGACCTGAAAATCTCGCGCTTTTTAAGCATCAGATCCCAGGAAAGTCCGCACTGCATACACTCCAGCATCAGATGCTCAAACATCTTTCGATCGTCATGCACCGGAATTCCCCATTCATTATCATGGTATGTCTTATTTCGTTCGTTGAAATCAGCCCACCCGCAATAACCCATGCTGTCACCTTCTTATATTTTTATGTCCACTATAGATTATATCCCAGATGCAACCTTCATTATAGTCATACAATAGAAAAAGCCGCCCATCAAGGCAGCTATTGTTTTAGGGAGGATGCTGTCTGGTTCTTCACCAGACAGCGGTTATGAAAAAGTATTATATCAATATTAACAAGAGTTTCTGTCCTCTTGATAGCTTTATGATACATTCGAAAACTTAACTCATCTTAAAATTCCTTTGAACATAATGTGAATAATATCCCCGTAACGTTCATAATCTGTTTACATGGCTTTTTGTTTTGCTTTAGGCTGGAAATGTATAGTAATAACAACAAGAGGAACAAACCTCTTGGAACCCCTCATAAGAATACATATTCATAGTTGCAATATCGATAACCCTATTCCCCATAAGTGGTAAAATATAGGAAATAGATTTCTAAAATGCCCCGGGAATAAAGATTAATCCCCGAGGCATATGTAAATCCTGTATTCAGTTTTACTTCACTTCGTCAGTGGAGCCGTCCTTCTTAACCACCACCAGCTTGCATCCAAGTCCGAATGCTGCTACAGATCCTGCTATAAGTGCCCAGGGTGCTGCTGCAAGTCCAAGAACTCCGCCGATGATCCCGACATTTACAGGGACACTGAGAACAATCTCATCGCCCTTCTTCACCTGAATTCTGTCGACATTGCCATCCTCAACGATCTTCTTAAGCTTATCAATAAGCTTCTTTACGTCTTCTTCCAGCTCACATGCCTTGGGCTGAAGGAGCTTTATTGCCTCATCTGCATCGCCATTTGTCTGCTGCAGCGCTTCCTTGGCTGCTGCGTAGTCGACTCCTGTCTGATTCATTACCTTTTCAATTGCTTCAAGTGTGATGTCCATAAAATCCTCCTCTTTAAGCTTCCTTGACTACAAAACTTATTGTAATTGCTACTTTGATCTATATTATCAGCGGATAAGGAACAATTCCGTTTCCGGCTGTTTCTGCTTTTCTTTCGCTTTTACTGCTTCCCCCATCAGCCGCTTAATGACATCCCTGACAGGAAGTACATAGCACATTCCAATGACAGCAAGACAGATGCTCTCTATCATGAACATCGTATTTGCCTCACTGGCTGCTTCCCATGCAAGAAGCACACCAACGATAATTGCTAAAACACCTGCGTATTTCTTTAATCTGCTGTTCATGCCGTCCTCCTCATAAAAACTCCGGGATAGTTCATCCCAGGGCATCTGATCAAAGGTTAAATCCTTTAATTTCACCATTGTCGTCAGAATCAGGCTTGAAACCTACCGGCTCAGCTGATTCATAGACATTTTCTTCCGAGTAACTGTTTTCTTCGATTCTCTTAACGGTTACAACATTTTCAGGATTTTCATCCATGATTATCGCTGCAATTATGTATGGCAGGATACCAACGCCTGTAAACAAGACAAGTAACACATATACAAGTCTTATCACTGTCGGATCTATGCCAAAATATTCTGCTATGCCTCCGCACACGCCACAAACCTTTTTATCTGCACTCTTGTACAATTTCTTTCCATTCATAACAACTTCCTCACTTTCTGAGAAGCACCATCTGTTTATATAACGATTGTAAAATTGAAATATCTTCAGATAAATGTTCTTCCTCGCAAAAATGGCATGTCTATTCTTCTTTTACAGAGTTTTTTACATCCTTATCCTGACCGTATGGTATCACCAGTACAAAAACTTCAGGCCAACCTACACTGATTATGGCCGAATTTACACGGAACTCATTTATTTTTCATGAATAAAAATTTCAAATATGCCACCCAAAAAAGTATTTTTAAAACATTATAGTTTCCTCTAAAGTTATCTCTCTCACCCATCGATATATTTCCTGTAAGCGACAAGGAACATTCAAATGGCCAATACGAATGAAACAAAAATAAGATGATTAAATGGAGGTTTCTCTTATGTATATGTACGAACTGTTTCTTTCAAATGATGTAGAAGGCAAGAGCATTCACTTTATCCAGACAAACCACAAGGCAGATAACCTTGAGAAATGGCTTAGAAAGCTTGTAAAAGATAACACTATCACAGAAGATATTGCTAACGCAGTAACCTTCGTTTGGTAATCCATATATAACACTAACGGAAGATTCCAAAAGGGATCTTCTTTTTTTATGTTCACTTAAGTTTCGGATGCTAATATACATCCATCGGGAGATGAAAATCTTCTGGAAATAGCAAAGAAACTTTTTTCATACAATTCTTCATAACAACACGCCCGGGACAGCGCAGTTCCGGGCAACTTCAAAAACAATGCCGCGGTACTTGTAAACCAATACAAATGCAAATGATAGAGTACAACAGAATACCATGCTTCCCAAAACATCTCATATATGACATCTGTATTCGCCTCGTAGGCATAGCCACCGATTGACGATAAGAGTCTTGCAATATTGGGAGGGCAGCACGCACAGCCAAACCATTTCTGACGCTCGATTTTTACATGCCTCTTGTAAATGATATGGCTAAGGTAATAAATAACGATATCAATGAAATTGCTAAAAAGGTTGAAGAGTTGACAGATAAAGAGCTGGAAAAGGTTGCCGGAGGAGTTAAAAAACCTGCCCGGCCGGTCAGGTTTTGATAGGAAATAAATGTGAAAAGAAGAAAAAGCTAAATTTGAATCCTGACCAAAATATACAATAATAAAATAAGGCTACAGGAACTGATGATTTTTGATTTTCCTGTAGCCTTTATATTTTTACATTGTCGCGTATCTCATTATAGTTTCTTCCGAGAATTCATCCTTTTGAAGTTCTCCTGTTATTCTGCCTTCATTCATGACGCAGATCCTGTCACAGGTGCCTATGAGCTCAGGCAGTTCTGAACTGACCATGATGATGGATAGTCCCTGTTCCAGAAGGGAATTCAGAATAGTGTAGATTTCACGCTTTGATCCTACATCGACACCTCTTGTCGGTTCATCTACCAGAAGTATCTTGCAGTCTGCAGCAATCCATTTTCCCAGAACAACCTTCTGCTGATTGCCACCGGACAGGTTCTTTACGTTTGCATCTCTCCCCGGTGTTCTGATATTGAATAGCTTGATATATTTATCAGCCGCATCCGTTTCCTTTTTCCTGATTATCTTGCCAAACTTGTTGCTATATAGCGGTAATGCAGGAAGGGATACATTAAATACCAGGCTGTTATTCAGCTGAAGTCCTTCTACCTTTCTCTCCTCCGGAACTATGCCAAATCCTGCTTCCAGAGCCTGTTTGATATTATCAAACTTACGCTCCTTCCCAAAAAGTGTGATCTTCCCACTATCAATTTTATCTGCACCTATGATGGCTCTCAGTGTCTCTGTTCTTCCTGCTCCGGCGAGACCCGCCAGCCCCAGCACTTCTCCCTTATGAAGCTCCAGTGACACATTATCAAGGACTCCCTGTCTCGTCAGGCCTTCAACCTTAAGGACTACATCTCCTATTTTCACATCTCTTGAAGGATAGATATCGCTCATCTGTCTGCCAACCATCTTTTCAACAAGCTTATCCGTATCGTAATCCTTCGTCATGCCATTCTCAACCAGCTGGCCGTCCTTCATGATGGTTACCTTATTACACAACTCGAAAATTTCCTTGAGCCTGTGTGAGATGTAGACAAAGGATATTCCCTGATCAGAGAGAGATTTCACCAGTTCGAAAAGTGTCTTTAGCTCCTCATCAGCCAGTACTGCTGTAGGTTCATCAAGAACTATTATCTTAGCATTCTTGGACAGAGCCTTGGCGATTTCAACCATCTGCCTCTTAGCCACACTTAAGTTACCTACGAATTCGCCGGGATCCACAGGCAGATTTACACGGTCCAGAACCTCCTTTGCATCAGCTTTCATCTTAGCGAAGTCAATTTTCCCAAATTTGTCCGTCGGATACCTGTTCTGATATATGTTTTCTGCCACGGTAAAATGAGGCAGGAGCATGAGTTCCTGATAGATAACAGCGACTCCCTTTTCTATCATCAAAGCAGGTGTCGGGTGTTCTATCTTTTCACCATCAATGATGATTTCTCCCTCATCGAGGGTATAAGCTCCTGACAGAATTTTCATCAGTGTGGATTTTCCTGCACCATTTTCTCCAACTAATCCCAGTATATCTCCGTCGCACAGCTCTATTGACAGATCGTCCAGTGCCTTGACACCCGGAAAAGACTTTGAAATATGATTCATCTTTAACATGAGCGTTTTCTTCCTTCACTTTTTATTACTGAAGACCTGTTCCAAGGTGCTCAGCAACGTTCTCTTTTGATACAAGAGTGGGAATACAGTTTACTACTTCATCCTGGGGCTGCTTTGTAAGTACATTGTATGCAGCGATCATAGCCTCGGGGGACATTGTAGGATAGATGATCGTGAATGCCATCTGTCCGTTCTCAACCATCTGGAATGCTGCTTCTTCGCCGTCCATACCTGTGATGAGAATGCCCTCGTTATCACGTCCTGCAGCAACTACTGTCTCAGCAACAGCTTCTGCCATGGGATCGTTGTGGCAATATATTGCCTGGATTTCGCCTTCACCATACTTCTGAAGCATATCTTCCATGTAGGAAGCAGCCTTTGCAGAATTGAAATCACAATCCTGTGAATCTACGATTTTGATATCAGGATACTTGGAAGCTATTGTCTCTTCGAAACCTGCCTGACGATCGATTGCAGCAGATGATCCGGTAGTTCCGCATACTTCTATGACATTACCTTTGCCGCCCATCATCTCTGCAAGCTTATCTGCAGCCATAACTCCCATTTCCTTATTATCAGCTACAACCTTTACAGTAACAGGTGTATCTACTTCACGGTCCATTGTTACAACAGGAATACCTGCATCCATTGCCTCCGCAACAGCATCTGTCAGACCGTCTGATGTAAGAGGTGATACCATGATAAGGTCAACGCCTCTTGATATAAGGTCCTCAATATTTGCAGCCTGAGTTGCAACGTCGCCCTGTGCATCCGTTTCAACCCACTGCAGATTCGGATAATGCTCCTTTGCGTATTCCTGATTTCTCTCCTTGATTGCGATTGTATATGCAGCATCAGTTGCTCTCTGTGCATATCCTATTGTAAAAGTTTCGTCTCCACCGGGTTCATCTGCTGTGGCTGTTGCCTCGTCTTTTATCTCTTCTGTCGAAGCCTCTTCTGTAACTTCCTCTGCAGCCTCTTCTGCCACTTCTGTCGTCTCTTCTGCTACAGCCTCTTCTTTTGCAGGCTCCTCTGTCTTTGTCTCGGCAGGAGCAGATCCGCAGCCTGAGAGCGATACTACCATCACACCTGTTAATAATGCAGACAATACTTTCTTATTCATTTTCTTCCTCCTTATCTTATAAAAAGATACATGTAAGTTGCGACGAATTCTCTCTTCGTCAGTTCTATTTCACATCGGGAAAAGTGAGGGCAATTATCTACTTCCCGAAAGTAAAATCATTTGTAATTATTTCTTTTTCGCAGAGATACCACCAATAAGTACTGCAAAGATGACTATCAGACCCTGTACGATATTCTGCATGTAGGAGTTTATTCCAACCAGATTCATAATGTTTGATAAAACTGTAAGAAGGCATGCTCCAATAAGAGTTCCCGATATTTTGCCGACACCTCCCATGGTGGATATTCCGCCTATGTAGCACATTGAGAGAGCATCCAGCTCGTAGCCTTCACCTGCTGTGGGATCACAGGAGGACAGCTTTGAAGTGAGAACAAGAGCTGACATGAAGCTAACAAAAGCTGTAATTATAAAGCAGATGAGCTGCGTCTTTTCAACATTTATTCCGTTAAGTCGTGCTGCCTCTCGGTTATCGCCTATAGCGTATACACTTCTTCCAAACCAGGTGTATTTAAGGATGTAAAATCCTATAAAGAACATTATCAGGAAAATGATCACAGGTACGGGAACGAATCCAACATATCCCTGACCGATGAACTTGATATCAATTCCGGTTGCTCTCCAGTTCTGTGGTGAGCCGTTTGAAATGTATTTCGACAATCCTCTAAGCGCTGTCATGGAACCAAGTGTCATGATGAAAGGAGCAAGCTTACCTTTTGCAATTCCAAGTCCGTTTAAAAATCCTATGAGTATCGCAGTTGCAAGCGTGATCGGTATTGCTATAAAAGGACTAATATTATTCTTGAGCATCTGTGCGATCATGATTCCGTATACCGCGACCTGTGATCCTACCGATAGATCAACGCCGCCTGTCAGACAAACAAATGTCATTCCCAGAGCAATGATTCCGTTTATGGAAATCTGTCTCATGACATTTATGATATTTGCTCCTTTTAAAAAGCTGGGACTTACAAAGGCTCCTACTATGCACAGCGTTATCAGTGCCCACAAGGTCCCCATTTCAGAAATCCATTTTTTTGAAGACTTCTCTTTTTTTGCTGAGTTCATAACAATCCTCCCATACCTTTATGTAAATCTTTTTTCTTTTCAGCCCGGTTCTTTGTATTTGACTGCTTTAGAATATAAAAAAAATGACGCCGGTATAAGTACCAAACGTCATTACTATTTGTAAACAAATATCATATTTTTTAATGACAAATGTCACTTGCAAAAATCACATTTGCCGTTTTTAGTTATGAATGGTTTTGAGAAAATTGTTGATGCTTCTGGCCTGGATAACCTGCTCCATGCGGATATTTGCATCACTTTTGAGTAACTCACTAACTCCCGTATCCACCGCATTAACAGCTTCATTAAACCCTGAAAATCTGTGGGTAAAAATAGCATTCTGCATGGTATATTCCAAGGTCTCTATATTGGGACTCTCATCCATTCCGGGGAGCATCTCATTTTCCTTTACAAGTTCAGCCTCCGTCACATCCCTGCATACGGATATTCCTTCAGAGAACTCAAATATCCCTGCCTGAATATCTTCATCACAGGTGAGCAGCTTCATAAATTCCCAGGCTTCATTCTGCATTGGAGTTCCCGAATACATGGCAATTGATATCAGATCAAGAATAGATGCATTATCACCATCAGGCCCTGCCGGCATTGTAAGATAATCCCAGTCAAAATCCGCATATCGGCTTGCATGAACGGGATTGTTCAAATATGTTCTGTAGCTTGAAAAATTCATGGGCCAAAAGGCGACATTACCGTGCTCAAAAGATATGTCGGCACTACCGCTTCCTGAGTACAGAACATCCAACTGGTCAAGGAACATAAGTGCATTGTACACTTTCTCATCAGTAAAGTTGCTCTCCGTTCCCTCCTTGTTGAATAAAGTCACGTTGTTTGAGGCAAATGCCTCCTCCCAGGAATAATCAGCTACGCCTACCTGATCGATCGTTCCGTTGCCGTCTGTGTCCTTAGTGACCTTTCTACATATGTCGTAGAAATCTTCCCAGGTCCACTTTGAGGAAGGCAGTTCTATTCCTTCATTTTGCAGGATTGTACGATTTACAAACATCAGGTCCGGTGCACATTCCACTGGAAGTGAATACCTTACACCATCAGCTTCTCCGGCTGAATATGCAGCCTCATAAAAAGCTCCGGCATCAAAGTCTTCGTCTTTTTGTATCATGCTATCCAGATTTTTAAGTGCCCCTATGTCGCGAAGCATATTGAAATCTTCGGGAATAACAATAAAAACATCCGGTGCAGTCCCTTGTATTATCTGCTCTGCCAGCCACTCAGAATAGTCATCCTTCAGGATTCCCTTTTCATAAACAACCTTTATATTAGGATTTTGTTCCTCATATTTTTCAATCACGCTGTCTATGAATTTGTGCTGATTTCCGTTTTGCTGGTTCCAGTAGCTGTCCGAAAAAACGCCCACCGTCAAAACATTTTTTTGATGAAAAGGAATCGATCTCCACCAGTCCGTTGTAAGGAAGATAACAATTATCAGAATAAAAAGGGAGAGCCAATATTTAATTTTTTTATTATCACGCTCTGTCATCTTTTAATTCCGTTCGTTGTTTTTATTGTTCATCCTGCTCATTGCATCTGACTGCACAGCCCAGATTGCAAGCTGAGTTCTGTTCTTAAGCCCCAGCTTATTTAATATATTGCTGAGGTTATTCCTTATTGTTCCTTCGGAGAAATTGAGCTTTGTAGCAATCTCCTTATTTGACAGACCTTCAACAATGCCTTCGATGATAGCCCATTCGTTTTCCTTTATCTCATTTATACTCTGCTCGTCAACCTCAACTGAGTCCTTTGATTTAGCCATCTCTGAAAAGAGCTTTAGTACTTTATTGGTGATATCATCATTCATAATAGCCATGCCGCTGTGGACTTTTCTGATTGCTTCAATGAGCTCCTCAAAGGAAACGCCCTTTAACAGATATCCGCTGGCTCCGTTTTTAATCGCATTGAAGACATATTCATCATCGTCAAAAGTTGTAAGTATTATTATTTTGATATCAGGTTCGTTTTCCTTGATTATCCTGGTGCACACAACCCCATCCATCTTGGGCATGCGCACGTCCATCAGGATCACATCGGGCTTATTTTCTCTGATGCTCCTTATGACGTCCGTTCCGTTTGATACAGCATCGGTTACCTCAAAATCTTCAACTCCTCCCAGTATCATTTTAAGACTCTGACGCATCAGCTCCTGATCATCAGCTATCAGTATTTTGATCATGGTTCCAGTTTACCTCCGTTCCCCAGCGAATCGGTATCTCTGCGCGAAGCAAAAATCCGTTATTTCCATCACAATATAATTTTCCGTCGAGCATCTGCAAACGCTCCTCCATATGGCTAAGTCCAAAGCCCTTATTAAGATCCGGACATCCGCAGCCATTATCCCTTATGATAATGTTGATCACATCATCAATCTTGTTTATCATGATCCAGATATCCTGAGGTTTTCCGTGCCTTACAGAATTAGTGATCCCTTCCTGAACGGTTCTATAGAGTGCTTCCGCTTCATCTTCGCCAAAAGCATCCCTCAAATCCACAACGCAGTTATAGTGAAAACGAATACCGGTGGACCTGCGCATTTCATCTATCATCTGCTCAATCGCAAGATCAAGGGGCATGCTTTCAAGGCCATCGGGTTTTAAGGCTCTCACCGATCTGCGTACATCCTCCATCCCTCGGTGAGCGACCTCTGAGATAGCCATTAGCTGTTCCTTTACAAGCTCTCTGTTAGTGTCGAACAGCATGATGCAAGCTTCTATTCCTGTTACAATTCCTGTAAGTGAATGCCCTATCGTATCGTGAATCTCTCTGGCCAGGCGGTTTCTCTCACTAGTCTGTGCCATAAGTGCCGACTTTTCGGAGTACTCCTCAAGCTTGGCATTTGCATCCCTTAGCTGTTCGTTCAGTGACAAGATGCGCTCATTTTCACTCATCTGAATTCTGACGATGAGGAACATATAGCACATGAACAGAAATACATTAAAAAGCCTTCCAACATTTATTATCCCCTGGAATATTTTCGCATAATCGCTTCCGTAGTAATTCAGGTAATCCGAAAAATCTGTTACCGGAATCCAGATGGATAGTATCTGACTCTCCAGCAAAAAATAACATACTCCAACCAGCACAAAGGTTATGTTTCGGTTCCATCTGCCAATGGGACGCCTTATCAGATTGGCGATTATCATGAGGAACATACCCATGTAGCAAAAGCTCATAATTCCTGATAGTACAATAACGATTATTGTCTCTGCTATGAGTTTCAATAAAAAATGTATCCCCGGGTCTGTCTCCGTTGTGAGCAGCAACAGCAGACATGCATAAAGAAGTCCCGATGAAAGTATCGACTCAAAAGGACGCGCAGGAATATGCCTGGAATTCATGAGAAATGACAGCGCAGAGCCTTCATGAACGTATCCCCAAAGGGCATGATACATGATAAATACTATAAACAGCAGCATCCAGAAATTAAGGTGCATCATGAGATTCACCAACAGATCCGGAAGTCTGTAATCTTTTTCTATTATTGTGTTATTGCCATCTGTGTTCTTCATATTGCTTTATTGTAATTTATTATTCTAATGCATTTTGTCTTGTTGCTATTTGTTTTATGGTTACTGCCATCTGTCTTTTTCAAATTGACTGATGTTATCCTGTGTCACGATATCGACCGGCACCGTGATACTTTTTTCTATCTCATTACCTGCAATCAGGTCGTATAGAACATCTGCTGCTTTCTCACCTATTTTCGTGGGAAACTGCACCACCGAAGCCTTCATCATTCCGGCAGATATCAGGGCCTTGGCATCAGGGGAAGCATCCACAGCGTATACGTTAACGCTCCCTGACAGCCCCTTTTCCTGAAGGGCTGCCACTACGCCTTCAGCAGCAGGGTCGTTTAAGCAAAATACCGTGTCAAAATCATGTCCTCCCTTAAGGTATTCGCTCATCCGTTGAAGTGCCTTTTCATACTGACCGTTGCAATCAATCTGGCACTCCACCGTATAGTCAGGATTCCTTGAAACTGTATTCAGAAAACCTGCCACACGCTGCCTTCCGGATACTGCACTGGTGTGAGTCATGACCACAATTTTGCCGCTTTTTTGCGTCTGTAACATATATTCTCCGTCAAGACACCCCGCATTGTAATTGTCCGAAACAATAGTGCAGTTGATAAGATTCTCCGTACTTACATTTGAATCCACAACAATTACAAATACGCCTTTTGCCCTGGCTTCGATCAGCACATCCACAAGGCCGTCCGGGTCCACCGGAGTGAGGATCAGAGCATCAATGCCCATTTTCAGCATCTCCCTTATCTGTTCCTTCTGTCTCTTCACATTCATACCGGGATCACGCAATATCACTTTGTCACCCTCGGCCTCAACTCTAACTCTGACCTGCTCATGAATTATCCTGAAAAATTCATTGTTCATGGTCATATAGCTTGCGCCTATTAGTCTGGAGCCTTCCTTCTGATTTTTGGATAGATCAATAGATTTAATAGATATCAGAATTCCTACTGAGAACAGAGCAAGATACACTACTGCCAAAGCAAGGCAGTATACCTTTTGGTATTTTTCTTTCTTCTTGAAATTATTAATAACGCCCAAATTCAGATCCCCACATAATCACTTTTTTCGTTCTCTATACAGCGAGACTTTTATTCCATTTTGCAGCTCATAAGCCATCTCGAAATGATAATTCATCATTTTCCGGCAACAATGTTAAAATTGCCTCCAACCAATAAAACTTATAACTTTGCGTCGGAGACTCCAGCATGCGCGCAAATCTTTGAATATTAAGCTTATTCTCATATAATGAGCCTATTTGTAATCCTTCGATAACCGGCAAAATACCTGGCAAATTCATCTAAACCTATTACTGCCACTTAATCTCCTCCAAAACATTTTCTATTTCTCTCTGGACCCTGGGATCTTTTGTATCCTTCAACGAGTAATAAAGGGATAACTTGTCCACTATTCCGTTATCGCAAAGCTTCAGCGGATCATAATTCCACAATTCGACCTTGCATATCGCAGAAGGATTTTCCCATCCCGGCTCATCAACGATTTCAAAACCATCTACAATCCTATCTTTCTTAAAACATGCATATACACTTATTTCCGGTGGGTTTATCATACTGATTTCAGACAATGCATAATCAGAAGCCTTAGGAAGTCTTGTAACATCTTCTGTTTTTCTCACATAGATAACATCACTGACAGGACTGGTAAAAGAAGCGCTTGCGAGCTCAAACAGTTCTTTTGAATCAATCACTCGTCCCACTTCGACACTACGCCCATTTCTTTTCTCTTCGATAAATCCCCTGGAGACAAGTTCTTTTGTGCTCCTTGTTACGTAAACAGGATTGAGCCCCAGCCTTTCAGACAACTCTTTTTTTGTAAAATCAGCTTTTACATTATACGTCAGATAAAGAAGAATCATCTGAGCATTTGATGTTAGCTTTAGTAAGCTGTTTCCTTGGTTCCCTGAAAACTTCCTACTGAAAAGTATTCCTAAAAACGGCAAATAAATCTGAGTCGGAACCATTATGAAAGGAATGTGATGCTTTACGTATGCATTCCTGTTATTCTTTGTAAGAGTCTCAAACCAGAATGCGACCGGTACACCAAGTTTATCTTCGTATAGCATCTTTTCTTTATAAAGTATTCTGCTGTCAATTGCAGATTGAAGCTTTACTATGAAAAAAGAAAACTGTTCATGTTGCGCTGTATATATGGTTCTGCCCGTAGTCAGGTATCTTGGCAGACCATTCTTTTCAGTCTTCTCAGATATTGCAAAAGATAAACCAAATGCATTTTCTAATTCTTTCTCAATCATCATAATTACACCTATATAATTCTTTACATAGTTATTGTAATAGTTTATATATATGTAATTATAAATCTAGAATGCCCTGATTTCAACTATTACCTATTGTTACCACACCACTGTCAATTTAGAGAATCCGGTCCGACACATGTCCATCTTTGAGATTAGAAATAGCTGCATCCATCATATTTATAGTATTTTTTGATATGGAATAATCATCACTCTTCATTGCACACCTCACTCGTTTTCCTTATCCGACCACCCGGTACCGGATCTCTCCAACCCGGAAGCGCTCATCTCCGGTGGTTTCGGTAGTGAATTCTTTTTTCCGATCATCCCATTTTAATTGGGTAATGCAGTACTGTCCCTGTTTATAGCCGTATCCGTCTCCGGCATCTTCATACAGGCGGAAGGTGGCATCTCTTCCTGGATAAACGATCACCTCCGTTACCGTATTCTTCTGGGCGTTTGTGCAGACGGCAGCCTCTTTTGCAGGGATCAGCGATCCCTCTTTTACAAACACCGGAATGCGCGCCAGCTCGCAGGAAAGCTCAATCCTTTGGCCTCCGTTGTAATACTGTTCCGTTTGCATCTCATACCAGCCGCAGCCCTTCGGCAGATAGATGCTCCGCTGGTCGTCTTCTCCTGTAACAGGGCAGATCATAAGGCTATCTCCCAGCATATACTGATCCCAGATTTCGGACACCCGTTCATCCTCCGGAAAGTCGAAGAACAGTGGCCGTATGATCATACCATCCTCCATGGAGGTGGCAGCGCCGACGGAATACAGATAGGGGATCAAGCGATAGCGACCACGAATGGTCTCGCAGATCGCTTCGTACACCGGATCTCCTTTATCTCCAAAGGCCCAGGGTTCCCGTTCCACATCGGTGCCATGGGCACGAAAGATCGGCAGATACGCCGCCCATTCCAGCCAGCGCACATACAGTTTTTTGTATGCATCATCGATCCCTTGCGGATACTTCCCCTTCCAGTACCAGAAGGGTCCTTCTTTGACAAAAAAAGCGCCGGTATCCATGGTCCAGTAGGGCATGCCGCTTGCTGCCATCTGCAGACCGCACCGGATCTGCTGCCTCAGGCACGCCCAGGAAGCCGCTGTGTCACCGGACCACAGGATGGTACCGTATTTCTGGCTTCCTGCCCAGCCGCTTCGGGTCAGGTTTACCACTCGTTTGTCGGGATAGGTGCTGCGCATCCCTTCCCAAATGGTCATAGCATGGTATCTTCCGTAGGCATTAGCTTTTTCCAGTGGCATGATCGCCGCAGCATCCTCTTTGAAGGCTACGTATTTTTCTCCGTCGGAGGGTTCCATGATGTGTTCCCATTCCGGAGAGATCGGCTCGCTGGAATCGCACCACCAGGCATCCACGCCTGCAGGTGCCAGCCCTCTTACTACCTGCTCCCAGTACAGCTTTCTGGCTTCTTCGGAAAACGCATTGTAAATATCGGTTCCGTGCAGAAGCATTCCCCGCTCCCGAAACTCCCGGTTATTCTCTGTATTAGGGCTCATATTGGGCCAAATGGACATCATAAAGTGTATGCCCTGCTCATGAAGACGCTCCACCATGCCGGCAGGATCCGGGAATCGCACGGGGTCAAAGCTTTTTTGTCCCCACTGTCCATCCTCCCAGCTAAGCCAGTCCAGGATCAAAGTGTCCACTCCGATCTTCCGGTTCCGGAATTCTCCCGCCGTATCCAGGATCTGTTCCTGGCTTTCGTACCTCTCCTTGGACTGCATATATCCATAGGCCCACAGTGGCAGCATAGATGCCTTTCCCGTAAGCCTCCGATAGTTTTTTACCACCTGAAACAGATCCTCTCCAAAGAGGAAATAATAATCCAGATAGGCGTCTGCCTCCGTCTGCAGAAAGGCTTTTCCATGGTTCTCCGAAAACAGTGCCGGCGATTCCGTGCTCAGCAGGATACCGTATCCGCCTGTGGATACCAAAAGAGGCATACCGATCTTCCGGTTCCCCTGATGGACATAATAGGATACATGCCTGAGATCCCATTCTCCGTGTTCGCCCTGTCCGAGACCAAATAGCCTTTCAGACTCTGCAAAGGAGAAATACGTCCGGGTGCGGTAAGCCTCCCCATAGGCTTCCTTTTCCACCGCCTTCACCTTCTTTTTAACCCCATCGGCGGTCTGGATCTCTTCTACCTGCAGGTCCTTCGTGGGGATCGTGCGATACAGCGTGATCTTTTCCAGTTCTCTGGGCAAATCCTGCGCTTCCCGAAGAAGGCTCCGTCCCATGGAATCCAGAAAGGTTACTGCACCGCCGGCTCTGCTTACTGTGACGGTGCCTTCCGCCGTACAGATCCCAATCTCATCCCCGCTCTCTGTAACGATAAAAGGGAGGCTACCTGCAAAATCCTGAAAAAAACTACCCTGCTCTCCTGCAAAGGTATCGTCCTCCGAAAAAGAAATCCGGACGATACCGCCCACCTGAGGCATTACCCGCAGCACGCCATATTCCGAATGCAGAAATACAGCGTTTTCTGTTTTTCTTACTTCTGTAATGTTCCTCCTTCTCGGAGGAATCACGTTCATCATAGGCTTATTTCCTTCTCTTCCCCATTTACTTCTACGATCCGTTCTTTCTTTTCAAAGCTCTGCTCTTTGAGACGCTTTATCTCCCAATCGGTTACCTTTCCAAAATAGTAATCTGAGCATCAGCGTTATAAGTATGAGGCTCCTTAGTCACTGCCTTATGACCAACTGCAATTGCTATCTCAAACTCATAGCCTTCCGGTATAGCAAGTTTCTCTGAAAAATAATTGCTCTTCTCACCATGAAGTGCATCATAAATACATCCTATGATAAGGTTTCCAAGTCCCATCTCCTCGGATAAAAGTGCAATGTTTTCAACAGCGATACCTGCATCAACCTTGCTCCATTTGTATCCACTCTCTGCGCTTATAACAATAAGAACCGGTGCCTCATAATAGAAATTGTGCTCAGCATGCTCTATGTTACGGAGCGCATTCTTCTCATTCTCAATCTCAGCAAGGATCGGATTATTTCCCTTTACAACTGTAAAATGAAGTTCCTGCTTGTTTGCTCCAGTCGGAGCCTGCAGTCCTGCTGTAAGAAGCGCGTCAAGCTCTTCCTTTGAAATCTGATCCTGTGTATAACCACGTGTTGAACTTCTCTTTGCTATTGTCTCTTTTACTGTGCTCATGAAAAACTCCTCCTTAAACCTTTTTCCCTATTGCATTGACCCACATCTCATCTTCTCTGCCGAGTCTGTTATCAGTACCAACCTCATTGAAAAGAATCTCAAATCCCGCATCCTCGAATAGCTTAACTATGCTTTTTTCATTAAAATCGCTGAATCTGCGGTCTCCACGCATCTTAGTACCATCGCCATATTTGAATGAAGCATATATTACGCCGCCACTCTTAAGAGAAGCATTAAGCTTCTTCATTGTCTCAGGCAGCTGATCCACCGGCACATGAAGAAGTGACGCGCAGGCCCAGACTCCATCAAATTCATTATGAAAATCGATATCCTCAAACCTCATATCCAGAACTTCCTGCCCCAGATATTCAGACGCTCTTTTCCGCATTTCCTTGGATGCATCAAAAGCAGTTACATCAAAGCCTGCCTCCAGGAATGCCTTACTATCTCGTCCACTTCCACAGCCTGCATCCAAAATTCGACCATGTTCAGGAAGTAGTGCTATGAACCTGTCCCTTTCATATGACATATCCGCGTTAACACTTCCGGCAAAGAACGAATCAGCATTTTGGTTATAATACTCTACGTTTTTATCAACCATAACAGCAGAAATCTTCGGAAGAAGTACCAAATCCGCAGGGAGCCAATCCACGCCCCTAAGGTCATTAACCTCAAGCCACTTCGCTGCTTCATGCTCCAAAAGCTGGAGTTTACCTTCGGCAACAGTTGCCCAGTAACAGTGCATATGAAGATGAAAAGTCTCATAATCATAATCAATGACATCGATCAAATCATGAACCTCAATCTCTGCGTCAAGCTCCTCTCGAATCTCTCTTACCAACGCCTCTTCAGAAGTTTCGCCTTCCTCAATCTTTCCTCCAGGAAATTCCCAGCCATCTTTATAATTTCCATATCCACGCTGGGTTGCGAATATCTTTGTTTTTCTTTTGAAATCATCGCAGATTATTGCTGCGACTACGTTAACAGTTTTCATTTATGTCTTTTCTCTCTTACCTTTTATTTAGCTAATCTTCCACAGCTCATAACCCTGCCGTCTTGCAGAATCATAGACCGGTCTCATATTCTTTTCCAAAATATTTTCAAATTCTTCTATCGTATTACCTGGCCGATATAATTCCTGGTTTGCCCAAATAGAATGGATATTATCCTTATAGCACGCCTCAAAGCGCTTATGGAAAATAGGTCGTTCTTTATCATGTATCATCTGATAAAGAAGATACTGATTATTTGCAAACTTTATAAAAAAGGGCTCCCACTCAGGAAGCTTATTACTCTTAGACGAATTAAGCGATGAATCCATTGGCATAAGATTCCATAACTCATCATTCATTACAAACGACCAGGGAATAAAATGATCAACATCATATTTTTTAGAATCAATAGGATTGTCAGTAAAAACATCTGAAACAGATTCTATCTCCAATACAGCATCCCATAGCTTTCTTACAGCATTTAGTTTCCGCATTTTCTCATCCATAGGAGCCAGCTTATAAACAAGCCCTGGCACCTCGGGATTATTATTCTGAAGCCACTTTACCTTTTCAAACTGAATCCAGCCTAATATAGCTACTGTATTATCTTGTATCATCTTTATCCAAGACGGATTAAAATACACTTCTTTTTTGAGTTTACTACTACTCCCCAAAGTATATGGAAGTATATTCACCTTATTTACACGCTCAATATATGCGATCATCCTGCGAGTACTTTCCCAATCTGCAGTTTCATCTACCTTACCAAAAAATCCAGCTAATGCCCTGTAGGGCACCATGTTGGTAAGCTGTTCTTTTTCCGCTTTAAGATATCCATCATGCTCTTTGATTGCATTCTTTATTTCAAGCTTCGATGCATTTACCGGAAGCTCACTGATATCACTAAGTTTTTTTACTGCCCTTTCCAAACCATCCTTTACTTCGCCTACCACAATTCCGCTAAGATGAATATGAAACTCCAGTACAGAGTACCAGGCATTGGCAATCATTTCATTTATGATTTCATCAAAAATAGTTTCCGTTACGTCTTCTGAAATCAAATTCACAATAGCTTCCAGCCAATAAAACTTATAGCAATAAGACGGATTCTTCATCATAAGAGAGAAGCCCTCTATATCCAGCTGGTTATAGTAGTCTCCTTCTATTCGTAAGCTATATTCGATTTTCTTAGGATCAAAATCAGCCATTGTTTTTTATATTTCCTCAAATCCAATGCTCTTCAGATACTCATAGGTTCCATTATAATATTCCGGTAAGCGTGTCTCATCTTCCCAGAATCCTGTTGTTGTCTTATGCGAATTCCCTTCAGGTACACATATGATCATTCCTGATCTGGCACGGGTAAGCAATACTCTATATGCATTCAGCATGTACTTCATCTGCTCTAAACGACTCTCGCTATTAGGTATAAGTTCATTCCATCTTTCTTTGCCATTAAACCTGTAATAATGCCAATCGCCATTCTCATAACGCATATCCGCATCCCATAAAAGGCACGTATAATCCAATTCCAGTCCCTGCACCTGAATTTCAGTAGCAGCATCCTCCAAGTAGTTTGAAGATCTGGTATCAGCTTTGTCTTCCAGGAACCAGTGAACTGCGTTATCAACATCAGATTGCAATACATGTATTCCAAGTGGTTTATATCTTGCCGATTCCTTTGTAATTAACACTCCGGTCCGCTCTGTACCCCTGACCTTTTCGTGCAACCATCTCTTTGCTGTTTCCATATCCCTTGTCAGAAAAATAGGATATTTATCTTTTATTTCAGAATAGATGGAAGCAGCACTCGAATCCAGGGAAAGAAGAGCATGGACCATCGCTGACAGTTTCTCTGCTCTGAAGGAGCGAAGAGATACTCCGAGATGAAGATCAGGCGCATAAGTCACATTTCTGTTATCGTTTAGTAATTCATTAACTCTGCCTTCAGCATATTCTGACTCTGTAAGCTGCGGGGAAATGTGTACCTTCCAGTGAGTAAACTTATCATTCAAAGCCCTGATCCATTCTGTAATCCCAGCTTCCCCTGTATTTATCTCCTGTCCTCCACCAACAAGACATACTATGGTAGCCCAGTCTTCACGTTGATCAAGTGCCCATATCAAAAAAGCAGCCTCCGACATTGGAAAGTTTGGAACTTTAAGCTTATTACCGTAAGTTCCACCTCTCTTTAGGTAATCTGCAAGTCTCTTATGAGTCCATGAACGCTGCGCTTCATCAAAAATAGCTACATGCTCAACTTCGCCATATCCAGCATCCTGCATTTTCACTGCTTTTGCCGGATCAATTTCAAGTACACCATTTTCAACAGGATTCTTTATCTTGGCGAGCATATTATCCCTATATCTGTGGATAATTTGGATAAACTTACCCACTTCACGCCTGGAATCCGAAAGCTTCTTCGCTTCTCCCCTTTCCTTGCACTTTGCAAAGTTATCTTTTGCCAAAGCTTCATTGAGTACCGCCACTAGTGGGCCATTCCCCGAAAGATAAACTGCCCCTTCATCCTCTATCGGCTTATCAGAGCCTTGGTAAGTCTGCTTCACTGCCACATCCAAGCCAACCAGGGTTTTACCCGCTCCAGGAACTCCGGTCACAAAGCAGATACTTTTCTCACCATTCCTTTTACTCTTATGTATTACGTCTAAGATGTATGCTATAGTTCTATCTGTAGTCACTTTGTCAGCTTCATGTCTAGTGATATCTTCAACCGAATGACTCTCATACAATGCTTTAGCAGCCTCAATTATTGTTGGAGTCGGTGCATACGGACTAATAATCCAATTAGGATCTACAGATGATTCATCCGGAAAATGCTGCACTACTTCTTCAAGTAAAACTCCAAGCCCTGTTTCTCCAGTAACTAATGGATTAACAACTCTGTCATTATAGACAGATGCCTGTATCACCGATGATTTCTTTTTGTATTTCGTTGCAACCAGAATCGGAACTATCAGCTTATCATGACTATACTTATGGAAATTCTTTAGATCCAATGCATAATCAAGGACCTGATCCACGTCGCATTCCTGAATCTTAGACTCTCCAACCTTGAACTCAAGGCAAAAGATTATACCATTTACCAGCAATACTACATCAAGCCTTTTCCCCAACCGCGGAATATCATACTCAAATATGATACGACCCCTTGAATCTTTCCAAGAAGTAAGAGCTCTCTGCAGAATTTCAATTTCACCGCTCCATGCTTCTCTCGTAGTAGTCAGTGCATCACCATGATATTTGTCGCAAAGCACACCAAATATAGACTCTTTATCTTTTTCAAGAAACGTCTTTATATCACTGTCAAACAAACATCGAGGACTATTTCCCATTTTTATAACTCCGTATACTTCTTGCTGCTCCCGTAACTCTTCTCGACAGGATACTTTGCTGCATTCTTCCTTATCTTACTGATTATTGCATCTTCAATATCAACACCAATTTTATCTGCCATAAGAATACAGTAATTCATTACATCCGCAAGTTCTTCTGTGACAGCTTCTTTATCATACTCAGAATTCCACTGAAAACACTCGAGAAGTTCAGCCGCTTCTATAGAAATACTCTTTGCAAGATTTTCAGGAGTATGAAACTGATCCCAGTTTCTGTCCTCCGTGAACTGTACAACCTCTCGTTTTACATCTTTAAAGTCCATGCCCATCAAAACCTTTCCACATATTTCATAAAATAATCGCGGAGTTTGTCATCGCATACATATAAATATGTTCCGCGGATTCCTCTTGTCATAAGAACATAATAAATATTCCTGATATATAAATCGAGTTCAACTTCAGTGGCGGACTGCTTACCACGCTTATCATAATAACAAGATCTGTCTACATATATCCTTCTGTTTACTTCATCATATCTGATGTCTCTGCCCAATATTACAAAAGCATAATTAAGGTCATACCCAGCACTTGTATGAATACATCCAACTTCATCAATAGCACCATTACTATTAATCCAGTTGTTCAGGCAATGGTTCCACCGTTTACTTATTCCTTCTATCTCAATATCATATACGGTTTTATCGTTCTTGGTTTTCCATTCCCACGCGTATCCAGCAAGCATCCTGCAGAGCTTCATGTCTTTTTCCTTTAGATATAGTTCCTTGTTGAAATCTCCAAAGCTTGAAAAAATTTTGAAATCATAATCAACAAATGTCTTTTTCGGAACATCAACGTCATGGAGTATATCATTTACGTAATTGATATATTCTTCTCCACCTTTAACACGCATCTGCATTTTCAAGAAATGCGTAAGGTAAGCGCCTATGCGCTGCCTTCTCCCCATTTCCTGCTTAACTTTATCCTGGAATACTTCTATTGTCGTTCCTGATGGTCCGGATAACTGATCAGGATCAAAAAAGAATACAGGTGTCTTCGAAATCTTAAGTATCCAGTCCAGCTCCGTTGCATCACTGGGAAGTCCTAGTTTTTTATTGTTATTATCATAGGCCTGGTACCCAACAATGCTTCGCCTAACCTGAAGCTTTTGCGCTTCATCAACAAAGAGTATGTCCCATGTTCCTTGTTTTACCGCTTCTGATGCACCTATTACATCTTTAGATGCCAGCCCCTCTATTTTCTTGAACAAGCTTTTCAAAGTCGCTCGTAGCGAGGTTTGAGGAATAATCAATGCCATCTTTTTACTACGAAACGGAAATTCATGAGTCTTTTCATCCTCATAATCTCTAAGGTATTTCATTAAATAGACAGCAACAATTGTTTTACCGGTGCCCGGTCGCCCTTCTACAACAATTGGTAATTCCTTTCCAGCCCTAATCTCAGAAATAATATCATCCGCCAGCTTTTTCTGATCTTTATTTAATTCTTTAAATGGAGAATACTTGTAGAATTCGCTGTTCTTGATATAATCAAGAGTATGATCAGCAAGATCATACGAGATCAATTTATTCCAAAGATCTTCAAAAGTATCATCGTAATCAGGCTTCTTAAAATAATTTTTGTTAGCAATGCCGTCATTCTTGTTTGTTATTATGAATTTTCCATCAGCAGAAACAAACTGAATTAGTTTAGACTCATAATCAAATGTAACAGACTGATTAAATCTATCTGAATATATGAAATGGACTTGGTTGAATTCCCTCTTCTCGTGATTGTTATAATGCTGCTTCATTCTCTCAGCAACATTTGTAGACTCACCAATATAAACCTTATTTCCATTTTCCAGGATATAAAGCATTGGCCAGTTTCCAAGATAATCATCGTTCCCATAGCTGTCGCTTGGAAATCTGTGATTAGTTATGACATAAAGATTTTCTTTTGTCGTTTCCGTGTTAACCATATAATTGCTCCATCCATCAACATAAGCAAAACAACTATTTTAAGTATACTACAAATAGATTAATTCTAGACCATAACCCTTACCTTTGTTAAAGTACAAAAAAATCAGAGGCATTCCCATAGGTCTTAACAATGCTTTTTCTGCCCATCGCACTCCCCCTTCATGAAAATAGTCTCTTATAAGAATTGCTTTGTTCCGGAACATTTTTATTGTACTTTTTATGACACAGAAAAAGATTCCCCATTATGTGATACTTTATCAGGATTTGTGATATTGCCACATCTATTCCAAAGTTATCATCATTTCAATCCCCCATAAAGAGATCCAAGGCATCAAAAAAGAGGACTCCGAATAATTCTCGGAATCCTCTGACATCACAGACTTATGAAATTGACACATCATGCATGGACTGGGACGCCGGGGCAAAGCTTATCCAGCCTCTCATTGCACTCCGCTTCGGTAATATCACCATTTGAACAAAGTTCGATGATGTTGCCCATTTCCTTACTGATACGCATGAACTCTTCATCTGATATCTCATGGTCTGCATACTGTTTTGCCAGCTTGTTATAAAAATCAGCTCCAATATCAAAGCTTCTGTCGTCAAATCCGCTCATATCAAATACCTCCTTCAGAATAGATGAATCCATATTCTGATGCATGTTCCCTGAGAAATGCGATCATCATATCATTTTCAATTCTGGCTCTTACGTCCCAGGTAAGGTCTGTAGGAAAAATCTCACCTGACTTTATCAATTCCATGATCCTGTTGCTAAGTGCATCAGAACCTGTTGCGTTCCACGCATCATTTATGAATGACAGGCTCACAGCTGCATCACTTTTTCTCTTTAATGAAAAATACGTGCCCTGCGGTGTAGAAACCCTGCACTCAAGCAATCCGTCCAATACTGCACTCTTTATATCCTGCCTGGAAAAACATCTTCCGGTGGGATGATTATGAGTAAAAATTCTGTCCTTTAGAAGTTCCTGCGGTGGGAAAACTGAATGCTTATCTCCATAGGTAACATCCACAATCACGCCCTGACAATTGATGGTAGTTCCCACTTCTATATCTAGCTGCATCTTTTCCTGTTCCACTTCATGAAGAACATTTGCTATGGCATCCTTGTTTTCATTATATTCGTCAAAAACCGTTTTCATATTAACCCTGTCTTTCTGTGTTGCCTATAATTTTATCATCCGGCAATTTATAAGACAAGCATCCATAAATTGCCATGTTTACTGCGTCTGTCCTGGTCTAATCCTTTCCCGTGCTCCTTCCCAGTAAGTCACAAAGTGTCTATGCTGACCATCCAGGTATTCATCTAAGTTTATTGGTGGGGATTTTGATTTGAGCATTCCGCCCTCCTTTCATAGGCGAGATGCAATTAGAAAGTGAAGAATAAAAAACACCCACATCTTCGCATTTCTACGAAAACGTGAGTGTCGTGTATTACTCATATTTATGAACCGGCCATTTCTCACCAAAAAATATCTGGTACAAAAATGTCCATAGAGTTCCGCTTGATTTTAGTGGTATTTTCCATCCTGGTCCATAACAGTCCATGCATTAAGGCTGACTCCTACTTCGCTGTCTGCAGGCTTTACTACGATTGCCTCATAGTTACCGTTCATCTTTTCCGCTGTACGGTGTTCGACCTCAAAGTCTGTTCCGCTCCTGGCCTCAAGTGTTTCCTTAATATCTCTGGCAAGATTTTCTCTAAATGTCTCAAAATCCATTTTGTTTTCTCACTTTCTTTTGTATTTTTGAGCATAGAAAAAAGACGCCGGTCCAATCCTTCGATCAGACATAAGCGTCTTTGGTTTACAGTTATTCTTTTGCAAAAGAAAAAGCCAGGAGATGAGCCGCTTCCCTGCTGCTCATTTCTTGGCGCATTATAACAATATCACACTGAAAATCGGCTTTCAACGCAAAAACCATGCAAATTTCATGCATCTTGGTGACGTTTGGGCATTTTTAGTGACGTTTGGTAGGCAGGACATCCGCTCTATAAGCACGATAATATTCTGGTATAATGCTCATTCCAACAAACTGGAATTGTTAGCACTCTGTCTTATTGCACCGGAGGCATAAAGCATAAAATGCAATCGCCAGAAACTGTGATACCACAGACACAGTGACAAGATACACAGGATTCAAATCATACAGGGCACCGAGAAGCCAACTGCCCAGAAACCACGCAATACCAAATCCTGTCTCAAATATTCCGAAACCGGTGCTTCGCATGGAACGCGGGACGATTCCGCTGACAGCTGCTTTCATAATACTTTCCTGCGCCCCCATTCCAATCCCCCACAGAATTATCCCAGCTCCGATCAACCAGGCATTTCCAGTCATAAAAACAAAATATGAGAAGAATGTG
>NZ_AUJZ01000020.1:0-50142 GCF_000424485.1 Butyrivibrio sp. WCD2001
TTCTGTCCGTTTTTACCTAAGTTAGGTTGTTTTGTTCTCTGAATATTCTTTTTGGAATTTTCAGGGTTGCATTACTATTTTATTGTCAAAGTGCTGATAAATACTGGGCTCGCGGGCTTTCTGTTTACTGCCGTGCGCCGCAGCGATATTTAATATATCACTAAGGTTATATAGTGTCAACAATAAATTTGAATTTTTTTTCAAAAAATCAAAAAAAATTTTTGCGTTTCCCATATCCCCTGATATATACTGAGTTTTCACGTAATAACATCTCTATATTTTCTTGGATTTTTCATATTGCAATGCCGTTTTTGATAAAAATCCAATTACTTCCACCGGATATTCACCGATCGCAGTCTCTCCCGTAACCATTACAGAGGATGCTCCATCCGCAACAGCATTATAAATGTCGCTTACTTCTGCTCTGGTTGGAATGGGACTGTGTTCCATCGATGCCAGCATCTGGGTAACTACCATAAAACGTTTTGATCTGGTTCGGCATTCTTTTGATATACGCTTCTGTACATACGGCAGCTCCCAAAGAGGCATCGCATTTCCAAGGTCGCCTCTGGCAATTACTATCTCATCGCATTCATCCATTATATCCGGAAGCATTCCAACGCCATCCATGTTTTCGATTTTGGCGTATATCTCTATTTTATCTCCACCTGCATCATCCAATGTTTTTCTAAGTATTTGAAGATCCTGCCTGTTCCTGACAAAAGGCTGCATGACACCGGTCACCCCGAGCTTAACTGCGTCACTGATATTGCTAATATCATCAGATGTAAGTGTTGGCATCAGAATTGTTTTTCCTTTAATCAGAATACTTTTCCTACTATTAAGTATTCCGCCTCTGATTATTTTGAGTATTGCCTCATTGTTGCTCCTATGTTCTACTCCGGCAAGTATCTTCCCGTCATCAAGAAGTATCTCATCTCCTTCTTCCATCTCTTCAAATATTCTTTTATCGAGAGGGATAACATCAGAGATTACTCCATGATAGCCTTCACGCCTAACCGGTATTTCATCTCCGGAACATAAATTTATTTCTTTTTGAAGATTGCCGATTCTAAGCTCAGGTCCTTGCAAATCGATAAGGATTTTGGGATCTATACATACAGATTCGGCAGCCCTTTTTACAAAATTAAGCAGTTCCTCATTATCTCTTAGCATAACGTGTGACAAATTAATTCTTACCCCTGTCATGCCTGCCATAAACATAGCTTTTAGCGTTGCTTCATCATTACAGCTTGGTCCTAGTGTTCCAAAAATATCCACCATAAATTTAATCTCATTCTCCAATCCGACTATACTATCAGTCCCATGTATCTCCCCATACCTCATTGCACAGCTCTATGCACTTTTCTTTTGAAAAGGAACTGTCCTGTGCAATTATTGCATTTACTGCTGCAAGCTCCTCGGGATAATCTCGCAGCGGAAAAACCCTGATTCCGCCTTTTTCATCTGACACATGACAGACAAGGGCCTTTACTCCATAATCAGATATGGAAGTAACACCATCACTGTCCTTTTTTATGGTAACACCTGCCATTCCGCCAACCATTCTGTTGGTGGTCCCTTCACCTGTTCCGGAAGTCCAGTTTACAAAATTGCCTAAAGAATAGTAGACAAGCATTTTGTCGTCAATAAACTCAATAGGCTCTATAACATGCGGATGCGTTCCAATGACAAGATCTGCTCCATGCTCCTCAAATATGCCTGTCCATTTTTGCTGTGACGAGTCCGGGGTAAGACGATACTCCGTACCCCAATGCGGAAATACAACAGTAAAATCAGCATTTTGCTCTGCATATTCCAGATCTTTTATGACTTTATCTTCCTCCAGAAGGTCAACTGCATACGGCATGTCAGCAGGCTGCGAGATGCCATTTGTTCCGTATGTATAATTAAGAAGCGCGATTTTGATCCCGTTTCTTTCTATAATATCTACACGTTCTTTATCTTCCGCTGCCTCGTTTATACCTATGACTGTTATGTCCGGATAGTTTTCGTTCCAAAAGTTGCAAGTATTTAAAAGACCGCTTTTTCCTTTATCAAGTACATGATTTGTTGCATGGCATATGACATCAAAGCCGGAGTTTACAAGGGCATCTCCTATAGCATAAGGAGCGTTGAAAGCAGGATATCCGCTTATGCCCAGTTCTTCACCGCCTATGATAACTTCCTCGTTAACAACCGCAATATCATAAGATGAGATATCATCCTTCATCTCTGAAAATATGGGTGCAAAATCGTAAGTTCCGTTATCGTCGCGTGATCTCTCCTCTATAGGTGTGTGCAGCAAAATATCTCCAACCATGCAAAGTGTCAGGGAATTTTCCGCAGGTTGAGCCTCTGATTGATCGGATTGATCCGGTTTGTCCGGTTGATCTGTCTCTTCTGCCTCTACTGTTTCTATCTCTACTTCTTCCTGCTCAGATTGTCCGGTTTGTCCGTCACTATTCTCTGATGGTTTTTCTGTATTTTCCAAATTTTCCTGATTCACAGATTCAGGCTGCTTTTGAGTCACCGTATGTTCTTTACTGCAACCACAAACAAATAGTAAGATGACAAGCATCTTAGTCAAAGGTCTTTTCATAATATTATCACTCATATTTCCTTAGTAGTTCATTGCTGATAAATGGTTGATTCTTTTGCCTAAGAGCAAAAATTTCTTTGAGATTTCCAAGTACATAGTCTCGGTCGTGAATCGTGTTATCATGACTAAGGACTGCCTTGCTGAAAGTTATACTCTCAAGAAGCGCTATTTCATCATGCAATAGCGATACGTTGTATCCCTTTGTGCTGCTGTAAAAGGAATCACCCAGAAAAAGATACTCATCATTAACAACCACGCAGAGAGAATCTTTTGCATGACTGTTTTTTATAGGAAGAATTCTTATGTTAATTCCGTCATTTATTTTTATTTCTGTTTCAACTATCGTTCCTTTTCCTATAGTTTTCCGGGTGTGTTTTCCAACATAAAGATTATCGTCGGAAATATTGATTCGATTCATGTTTTCGCAGTGATCCTGATGAAAATGAGTGATGATAATTTTCTTTTTATCGATGCTGTTTATATACTCAAATGCTGCATCATTGCTGCCTGCATCTATAATATATGTATATTCGTTTCCTTCTATAAAATATATATCTGCAGACAGCGGTTTTTCAGATGATTCCAGGAATTTAATTTTTTCATCTATTCGTGTCATGTTATGAGCCTCTATTAAAATCCGTCAAATTAAAATCCCAGAATATCGTTTACAAGAATTACATGTATTCTGCCTTCATGTCTTGAAAATCTAGTAATCAAAAACTGACAGCAAATTGTATCCGGAGATTTACAATCCATGCATGCACCGGTTTTTGCACATGGTGTGGAGAGTCCAAAACGCTGAGCATTAATCGGAGCTGCCACATTTCGTGCTCTCTTCATAGCGCCGTCAAGATCGTCACAGATTTTATTCATTCCTACTATAAAGAGAACCTTTTTAGGCCCCTGGGCTATAGCGGATACTCTGTTAGAATTTCCATCAATGTTCACTATTATGCCATCTTCTGTCATTGCATTTGCGCTTGAAAGAAATACATCCGCATCATAAGCCGCAAGCATTGCAGCTCTTTTATCCGTAGCAGCATCTCTGTCGATAAAGTTGTAGTTTCCGTTTTTCACAGCATCTACAAGTCCTATCTCGTGAGCCGACATCGCTCCGCCCATGGTAACCGTGCTGCCTTCCTCAATGATTTCAAGAGCCTTCTTTACAGCTTCTTCTCTTGTAGCTGCGTAGTAACCGCTCATATTTCTTGATTCAAGACCTTTTATTACTTTCTGAGCCAGCAGTTCGTTTCTCTTTGTAATATTCTCGTTCATGTGATCTCCTCCTGTTTTCTTTTAATTTTAACTGTTTCCATTATGAAAACAAAGCCAAACATCGATTTTTATTTTATTGAAAGCTAGCTGCTTTCTGTGATATTATATTTTTGTTAAATATTTTACTTTTATTTAAAGGAGTAGTCATGCTTCATATTAAATCTTTATCAGAAGGGCTCGACCTCTTCAAGGCTCTGGGATCTGATGTCAGAATCGAAATCATCAAAATTCTATTGGAAGAAAACGGAATGAACATGAATGAGCTCGCAAGCAGGCTTAATATTACCAATGGTGCGCTCACAAGCCATATAAGAAAGCTTGAAGAATGCGGTATGATTACTGTCAGCAACGAGACAAACGGACATGGTAATCAAAAAATCTGCTCTGTTCATGTAGACAAAATTCTTATAGATATTCAGGACGAAGAAAAGAACGAAAATATATATACTGCAGACATCAAGGTTGGACAATTCGCTGATTACGAAGTTTTTCCTACCTGCGGTCTTGCATCCTCAACCAATATTATCGGTGAGGTGGATGACACCAGATACTTCTCTCATCCCGATCGCTACAATGCAGATATTCTCTGGTTCACAAAGGGACATGTGGAATATGTAGTTCCAAACTTTATTCCTTTCAATCAGAAAATAGATGAGATATGTATCTCTGCAGAGCTTTCAAGTGAAGCTCCCGGAGTTAATAATGTGTGGCCTTCAGACATTCATTTTTATCTCAATAATGAGTTTCTTGGAAAATGGATTTCACCCGGAGATTTCGGTGATGTGAAGGGTATCTTCACTCCGGACTGGTGGTTCCCCAATTGGAATCAGTATGGATTACTTAAAATGCTGGTGATAAATCATCGTGGTACTTTTATTGATGGCTTACAGATTTCAGACATCAACATTGATCACTTCAATCTGACAAGCAAAAGTTCAATCAAGTTTAAAATGGCTGTTCCCGAAGACACTGAGCATGTGGGCGGTCTGACAATATTTGGTAAGACTTTCGGAAACTACAGTCAGGATATAAATGTAAAGATTGCTTACAGTCCTATTTCTACTGAGGCATAAAAATAAGAGCTTCCCCTCATCCGGCACTTCGTGCCACCTTCCCCCCAAAGGGGAAGGCTTTAATCGATGTGCCACCTTCCCTCCAAAGGGGAAGGCTTTAATTGGGGAAGCTTTTTTATTAATCAAAATTTTATTTAATACCACTTATAGCAATAGATTCAATGATTACTCTCTGGAATAAGAAGAATAATACCAGTGTAGGAAGCATTGCTATTACCGAAGCCGCCATAATAAGCGCATAATCACTCTGGATTGCATAGTACGAATTAAAGGATCTGATAACCACCTGCAATGTCCAGTGTTTCTCACTTCTAAGGAAAATCGTAGGTGCAAGATAGTCATTCCATATTCCCATAAACCAAAGCATAAGCTGTGTTCCAAGAGCACCCTTCATAAGAGGCAGGAATATTTTGTAGTATATCTCAAAGTAGTTACAGCCATCGATTTTTGCTGCATCCATAAGCTCTGTCGGTATGCTGTACAAATTCTGTCTTAGGAAGAATATCATACTGACATTGCCAAAACATCCAGGAATGATAAGCGGAGCCAGTGAATTAGTCCATCCAAGCTTTGTAAACAATACATACTGTGGAATCATAACAACTGCAAAAGGAATCATTATTGTTGCAAGAAGCGCAAGGAATAGTGCATTTTTCCCGCGAAAGTTCATCTTTGCAAATGCAAATGCCGCAAGCGATGATGTAAATCCACCGATTAACAAAACCGGGATCTCAACCGTAACAGTATTGATAATTCCCGAGATAAACTGTCCTTTGCTGAGAACCTGACTATATTTTCCTATAAGAATAGGATTCGGAAATAGTGTCAATGATCCTGATAATATTTGATTTTTTGTCATAAATGATGTTGCTACCATATAAATAAGCGGAAACACCATTGTAATTGCAAACAGAAAAAGAACTATGAAGATCACCACGTTCATGGCCTTCTCTTTCGAAGATGTGACGCGATCACTCTGGTAATCTTTTGCGTTTGCTTTTGATCTTCTTGATGAGTCTGAATTCGCATTTGATTTTGCTTTCAGTGCAAGTTCCATCTGTCACACCTCCTTAATCTATAGTTTTTACCCATTTATCCTGTCCCCAAAAATTGATGGCAGTGATAATGAATATGATAATCGCAAGAATTACTGCTACTGCACTACCGTAGCCGAGCTGACCGTTGGTAAACGCCTTTTCATACAGGTAGAACACTACTGTTGCTGCACTGTAGTTCGGTCCACCTGAAGGTGTCATAACCTGCACTTCTACAAATACCTGGAATCCTCCAATAAGTGAAGTAATAAGTACGTAGAATGTAACAGGTGAAAGCAGCGGCAGTGTGATGCTCTTAAACTTCTGCCAGCTGTTAGCGCCATCGATCATTGCTGCTTCATAATAATCTCTCGGAATGTTCTGAAGTCCTGCAAGATATAGGATAATTGTGCCTCCAAGTCCCTTCCATACCATGAAGATGATGAGGGATATTTTTACCATCAGCTCATCTCCGAGCCAGTTAGGACCATGAAGACCGGTGAGTGCCTTATAGATTCCGTTTAAAAGACCATAGTCATAGTTGAAAACCCAAGCCCAGAGAATCGACACAGCAACCAGTGAAGAAACAACCGGTACATAGTACATTGTAGTGAGAAATCTCTTTCCGGGAATCTTTCTGTTCAATCCCATAGCTACAAGAATTCCAAGAATCATCCCAATCGGGATCCCAATCATATAAATGATAGTAGTTCCCATAGCTTTCCAGAATTTTGCGTCATTTAAGATTTTGATGTAATTCCTAAGGCCTACAATATTACCCCATAGTGAGTTAATGCCTGTCCATTTGCTTGTACTGGCAATCAGGGCAAACACAATTGGATATGCCATAAAAAGCATGAACCCCACGAACGGAGCCGCAATAAAGAGCCACGCCCAGCGTTCTTCTCTCTTTGCCATCGCAGACATCTGAACTTTTACTTTTTTTGATGCCATAAAAAAATACTCCTTAAAAATCCAGCCCCTTCATTTGTGAAGGGGCTAGAATGATAACCCATTAGTTTGTCGCAGAATTCTGAAGCTCGATTGCTTCGTCAAGAGCTTCCTGCATTTCAGGCTCAACCTGCTGTAAATAATCCTCTACACTGATATCGCCATTCTTGATATTGAATACACCTGACCAGAAAGGAGTGAACCACTCAGCATTGTATGTGTAATCTGTTTCCTGAAGTGCTGCTGCATAGTGATCATTACCATCAAAATATCCGAATATTACATCTACATTTGAAGCATAAGGAACTTTGCCGCTGTTTACAGCATCCTTGAACTCACCATAAGCAAGCTCTGTGATATTAGGAAGCTGGATAGACTCACCAGTTGTGATACCTGATACAGCCTTCTGACCTTCTTCGTCTGTTGAAAGCTTAGCTGCGAGCTGTGCTGCAAGATCAGGATTCTCAGATGTTGCAGATACACAGTAACCAACTGATCCCATCCATGTGTGTGATCTTCCGTCACCTGAAGGTCCTACAGGCCATCCGCAAAGGTTCCACTTGTAAGGGAATGTAGCGTCATCCATGAATGCTGCAACGTCCCATGTTCCACATGCATAGAATGCAACCTGTCCATCAAGCCATCTCTGGTATCCACCAAGAGCTGTATCCTGCTCAACTGAAGGTGTAAGACCGTTCTTTGTAAGGTCTGTATAGAATGTAAGCGCTTCCTTAAGAGGCTCATTGTTTGCAACGTTAACCTTAGTCATGTCATCGTTAAGGAACTTAACTCCGTTTGAATAAAGGAAAGGAGTCATACCAAACTGATCAGCGTTAGCTACACCCCACTGGTCAATCTCTCCATCACCATCCTTATCAATTGTGAGCTTCTCACAAACTTCTATGAATTCATCGTATGTATAAGGCTTTTCCGGATCAGGATACTCAAGACCTGCTGCATCGAAAAGATCCTGGTTGTAAGCAAATGCGAAGCAGGAAAGATCCTTGGGAAGTGCGTAAAGTGAACCGCTTCCAACATTCTTACCATCATAACGGTAAATCTCCTGTGTTGTTCCCCATACGCTTCCGATTGTGTCAGCATCAACATAATCGTCAAGAGGAAGAACATATCCATTATCTACATAAGAACGAACTGCTGCAGGTCCTACATAGAATACATCAGGCATATCATTAGCTGTCATGTTAGCAATCATCTTCTGATTGTATTCATCCTGAGTTGTTACTTCAAAAACAACTTCCTTGATCTCGTCCTTGTGCTCATCTACGAACTGCTTTACAAGCTCTTCGTAAATCTTCTTCTCATGCTCCTGCATGTAAAGAAATACATGGAGTGTCTTATCTCCGTTACCTGTAAGTGAGTCAGTTGAAGAACCGTCTGTACTCTCAGCCTCTGCTGCATCAGCAGTTTCTGTTGCATCTCCTGCGTCTGCAGTTTCTGCTCCACTACCTTCCTCTGTCTTAGCTTCTGTGCTCTCAGCCTCTCCAGCTTCCTCAACTGTTGTTGTAGCACAGCCTGTCAGAGCACTAAGCCCCATTACACTTGCCATTGCAATACC
This sequence comes from Butyrivibrio sp. WCD2001, assembly GCF_000424485.1. NCBI lineage: Bacteria > Bacillati > Bacillota > Clostridia > Lachnospirales > Lachnospiraceae > Butyrivibrio > Butyrivibrio sp. WCD2001. Next base: position 8,512 of record NZ_AUJZ01000020.1, read on the forward strand.
TAAAAACTTCCTTCTCATGTTAAATCCTCCTAAAAATCCTCAGTTAGTGATTAACTTATATAGTAATCTTAAACAAACAAATTTAGAACGTCAACAATTATTTTAGATTTTTGTAAAACATTTTACATTTTTGTTGTTTTTAACAAATTTGTAAAATAGTTTTTGTATATTCAAACAAACTTATCAATAATTGCTGAATTCTCTTTACAATATTGCTATTATGTGTTCACTGCCATAATCCATGGTCACAACACTATAGTATAGCCTTCTTATAATTTACCAATGCCTATTGCAGATACTTAACAGCCCATATTGTCTTGTTATCATTACCCTTTGCAGAGATACATAAAGTGCTGTTTCCGGCTTCATCTGTCATGGTAAAAGCGCAGCCTTCATACTCCACTCCGTCAATTGTAATAGTCACGTAAGGCTCGCCACTATTTATAGCATAAGTTCCACCGGTCATTTCGCCGCCTTCATCAGGTGTAATACTGCCATTTTCAAAGGTGCATTTTACGGGCTTATTTACAAACTCATTAACATCAAGACCATGATTCAACAGATAAAATGTACCATTTAACATGTCAGGGGTTACATCCGTTTTTTCACTTATTGAAGACATTCCTTCATCGCCTGTGTACTCAAAGGGCGCTGCCGTAAACCAGCCGTCCTTTGTCATGAAAAGCTTATGTACTCTGGGTTCATGGAATTCCTGTCCATCATCAAAGCGCTGGTGATAAACTATGTAGTATTCGCCATTTTCATCCTGAAAAACAGACTGTCCACCGGGAGCCATGTATGTCACCGACAAACTGGGAAGACTGTAATTCCCCATCATTTTAAGGCCATAGCTCATGTAGTTTTCTTCATCTCCCAGCCTGTTACCGGCTGCATCAACGTATGGTCCTGTGGAATTTTCGCTTCTAAACTGCCTTATCTGATATCCACCATTTGAAGTAAGTCCTCCATAGGATACGAAAAGGTAATAGTATCCGGTTTCCTTGGAATATGTAATATAAGGACCTTCAATAGCGTGGTGTCCACCACCTACAAGTTTGTAGCCATAGTAAGGATCAGGCGCATCCTCTCCGCCCTTTGCTGCTTCTTCAATAGGATGAATAGGCCTCCCCGTTTCAGGATCAAGCTCCAAAAGGAAGATTCCACCTGACCAGGAGCCGTATACCATCCACATGCGGTCATCTTCATCTGTGAAAACTGCAGGGTCTATACAGTTGGGCCATTTGTTATTATCATATCCTCCAAGCTTTAAATATTCTGAAAGATCAGCGTCTTCTCCAAGGACGTCATAAATATCTGTCTCAGCAGCATGGGAGCTAGTAAAACCGGAATACAGGATTGTGTCTGTATATGTATATTTCCCTCCGGGTTCATCCGATACTGCCATGCAGAGATTTGACTTAATATATGAAGAAGTAGTGCAGAAATACATCACATACTTTCCCATTGTTTCATTGTAGAAGGTGTTGGCTGCCCATACGGAATAGCCACCTTCCTCATTTTTCCCGACATATTTAAATGCATCGAGATCTCCTGAAAAGAGATTATCAAAAACATTGTTACCGTTACCTATGTAGCTCCACGACTTAAGGTCATCCGATTTTGCAAGAACCTGATGGCTTCCTGTCATGTAGTAAGTACCATCCGCCAGGATTACCTGAGGGTCATGGCAACAAACGGCATTTTTATAAACTCCTGTCTTTATGCTGGTTTCAGCTTTATCTGTCATACCATCATCCTCCACCTTGGCTTCAAGATTGCTGCTATCTGATGAATTGCTGTTATCTGCCGATTCTACCGTTTTCATCTTGTCCGATTCTCCAGTTCCTTTGGAGCAACTTGCAGAAACCGCGAAAGCTGCTGTCGCAAGAGCAATTGCCGCATAGTTTATATATTTAGTTGAATGCATTTTGTGCTCCTCTTATTTATGTCCTCATCTGCATGAAAAGATGGGATATCCCTTTTCGTCATATCTGATTTTCATTAACATAGTATGGCGATTAGGATTATACAGAGGATCTCCCTCTATCTCAGTTTCAGTTCGTGCATGATATACCATTACATCCTCGCCATCATCATTTACAGTAAATGAATTATGACCGGGGCCATAAACCACAGCTTCTGCATCACTCTTAAGCACAGGATATCTCTCCTTAGTCCATGACTTAGGATCAAGAAGATCTGCGTCTTCATCGGCTGTTAACATGCCGACGCAATATGCAACACCGGTCTCACTGGCTGAATAGGTCATGAATATTTTCCCGTTTCTCTTTAAAATGCCGGGGCCTTCGTTGACCCAAAAGCCAACTCTCTCCCAGTCATAATCGGGAGTTGTAAGAAGAACCTGAACTGTCTTAAGCTCATAAGGGCTCTTCATTTCTGCGATATACAGGTTTGAAATCTGTTTGCCGACGCCAACCTTCTCAGCCCATATGTAATACCACTTGCCTCTATGCTCAAATACAGTAGCATCAAGCGAAAAGGCTCTGAAGGAGAATTCATCATCCTCTGCGCACTTCATCTTACCTTTTTCCACCCAGGGACCGGCAATGGGATCATCGCTCTGACATTCAAGCACGTAAGGTCTTATCTTCCAGATATCCTGGGTCTCACCGCCCGCAAAGTATATGTACCACCTGCCCATAACCTTATGAAGTTCGGGTGCCCAGATGTGCTTACTCATTATTCCACTGTCATGCTTTTTCCAGATTGTGTGTTCCTCTGCATCAGCAATGCCAGCAAGTGTCTCTGATCTTCTAAGCACTATTTTGTCATATTCAGGTACAGACGCCGTAAAATAGTAAAAGCCGTCATCTGCCTTAACAACATATGGATCAGCTCTCTGCAAAATCCATGGCTCATTATATTTAAGCTCTTTTTCCTTGCTCATAATACCTTTCCCACAAAACATAAATAATTTTTGTTTCAAAATGTTCAGCTAATAAGTTAATCACATTTTTAAAATTCATAAGTTAATTTATAAAGTTAATCACTATTATCACTTTCATTATTTGCTGAACTATTTTATATTATTCTAAATTATATTATTATTATCTAAACATTTCAACTATTTTATAAAAAGGTACTTGAAAACAAATTTGCATTGGAATAAAATCATCTGACTGTATAAATTTTGCAAAACTTAATTATTTATTACTAGACATATTTTGAGGAGATAAGAAATGAATGGAAAAATGACTGAAGGGAAGCCCCTTCCGATACTTTTAAAGTTTGTAATACCGATACTTTTAGGATTTATTTTCCAACAGTTCTACAACATGGTAGATACCGTAATCGTCGGACGTTTTGTAGGTCCCGAGGCTCTTGCGGCCGTTGGGTCCACAGGAACTATAATGTTTATGATAATGGGACTTGCCAATGGTATGACAACAGGTTACACAGTTCTCATAAGCCACCAGTTTGGAGCGGGAAGTAAGGAAGGTACAAGGCAGGCTTTTGTAAACGCGATCATTCTTGGTGTTATCAGCACTTTAGTGGTGACGGTAATTGCCATAATCAGCATGCCAAGCCTTCTTCATATAATGAATACTCCGGATGACATCTACGATTATGCCTATGCCTATATCATTACCATATGCGCCGGAAGCTTTGCTCTTATCGGATATAATCTTTTTGCTGCTTCTCTAAGGGCAATCGGAAACAGTAAGACGCCACTGTATTTCCTGATTTTTTCAGCTGCACTTAATATCGTTCTGGACCTTTTATTCATCATTGTATTTGGACTGGGAACCTTCGGTGCTGCCCTTGCTACAGATATATCACAGGGTGCGTCAGCCATTCTGTGTATTATTTACATTTATAAAAAGGTGGATATTTTAAGACCTGTAAAAGGAAGTTGGAAGCTGGATAAGGGCTTTGCCATGAAACAGCTAAACATCGGTATCCCTATGGCTCTTCAGTTTGGAATCACAGCTTCCGGAACAATGGTCATGCAGGCATCAATCAACATCTATCAGTCAGTTGCGATAGGCGGTTTTACAGCTGCAGGAAAAGTAGTAAATCTTATGACTGCCGGAATGCCTTCCATAGGACAGACTACTGCTGCTTTCGTCGGTCAGAACTTCGGTTATGGTGATCTTGACAGAGTACATCAGGGAACGAAGGATGCCATGAAGATCTCTGTAATTTATTCTGTAATAACCGGTATCCTCAGCGTAGTTATGATGCCCTACATTGTAAGTATGTTTTTCGACAAGGGCGTAAACCTGGCTGACTATCTTCCTTATAGCAAGATTTATATTACAGAGGCAGCTCTTTTCTATATCCCGCTTGCCATGATCTTCATTTACAGAAATGCAATGCAAGCCTGCGGATACGGAAAAACAGCCCTGATGCTCGGTATTATGGAGCTTGTATCAAGGCTGCTTACCGCTTTTGTCTCCATGAGAGTTCACAGCTTTGCTATCGCTGTTGCAGGTGATGCACTCTCATGGTTTACGACAGGTGTATTTTCTTACATTCTGTATATGCTTGTAATGAAGCAATTAAGAACAAGATTAAATAAGAACTGATATAGTTTATTTTTTCAAACGGAGCATGAGAACTGAGCAGGCAGGAATCTTTACTGTTACTCCGTTCTCTTTTTCGTTGTAATCAGTAAACTTATCTTCTGTTACAACATCGGGGTTCTCAAAGGTGTTGTGATCTGCCATTTTACCTGTTACCACTGAAGCCTCTGCAACTTTATATGAATCGGAATCACTTGTGAAAGCAATTTCAACATCCTCAGCTGCTTCAAGGGAATTGTTGGTCAGTGTCACTGTCACTACTCCGTTTTCATCCTCGGAAACTGATTCAAACAGCTTGGGAAGTTCATTCTTGCCTGAACCAACCTTACTATTGTTGATAAGTTCACTATCAAGAAGGTTCGCTCCCTGATGATATCTGAACATCTTAAATACGTGATAGGTAGGAGTTTTTATCATCTTCTCATTTTCAGTAAGAATAACTGACTGAAGAACATTAACCATCTGTGCAATGCATGCCATCCTTACCCTATCTGAATGCTTGTTGAATATATTCAGGTTCATTCCTGCTACAAGTGCATCACGCATAGTATTCTGCTGATAAAGGAATCCGGGATTAGTGCCTGGTTCAACATCAGTCCATATTCCCCACTCATCAACCATAAGACCGATCTTCTTATCCGGATCATACTGATCCATGATCGCTCCATGCTTTCTGATAAGTTCATCCATGAAGAGACTTCTCTTAAGTGTCTGATAGAATACTTCCTCTGTGAACTTTGTAGCTGATCCCTTTACATTCCAGTCATCCTCTGTTTCAGGAAGAGTATAGTAATGTAATGAAAGTCCATCCATAAAGCCATGGAACTGCGGGGGTGTATGATCAAAGCAGGTTTCAAGTACATTTTTTGTCCAGTTATAATCATCAACATTAGGTCCACAGCAAATCTTTGAAATTGGCTTAGAACCGTTGTAGTTTCTTACATATGTCTGATATCTTCTATATTCATCGGCATAGTATGTAGGTCTCATGTTGCCCCCACATCCCCAGTTTTCATTACCAACTCCAAGATAGTCTACCGTCCAGGGCTCCTCATGACCATTCTCTTTTCTGAGATCAGCCATAGGTGATACGCCGTTAAAGGTCATATATTCAACCCATTCACTCATCTCTCTTACTGTACCTGATCCCATATTGGCATTAACATAAGTCTTACAGCCAAGCTGCTTTGTAAGCTCAAAGAATTCATGTGTTCCCAAACTGTTGTCCTCAACTACACCGCCCCAATGTGTGTTGATCATCTTCTTTCTCTTTTCTTTGGGGCCAATGCCATCCATCCAATGATACTCATCCGCAAAGCATCCGCCGGGCCAGCGAAGTACCGGTATCTTCATTTCCTTAAGTGCCTTAACCACATCACTTCTCATACCATTCACATTAGGAATGTCAGAATTATCCCCGACATAAAGGCCTTCATAGATACACCTTCCGAGATGTTCTGAAAAATGTCCGTAGATTTCAGGTGCAATCTTTGATTTTTTACTCTCGTTGTTGATTAAAAGTTTAGCCAATTTCTCTTCCTCCTCTAAATAATGGATTTACCATTTTTTCTTAGGGCAATGTGTACCAATGCCCAGTGCTCTTAACTCCACATAGCATCCGCAAACAAGACAGGTCCCTATTGATAGCTTGTCGCACTGTGTACATATACCTAACCTGTTCTCATATACTGTATCCGTAACCCTGCTATCAGGAGTTATGGCATCGCGATATTTTTTTATCATTTTCTTCTCTTCGCCTTCAATATCCCGTAGAAGACAATGCTTACAAGCTCTGGTGTTTTCCATATTTTTCCCATTTATTTTAGACGCATGTAAATTATTTTACATTTTATCATAATGCATTTGTTTTGCAAACACTTATTAGCACTTTCAGGGTAGGAATTATGCTTTTCTCAAAGAGCAAAAAATACCCTCCTTACCGTTTTGTCCGGTAAAGAGGGTACATATCACTCATGAAGCGTTTTTGATAAAGATTAGAAATCTACTTCTGTATCATAGTAGCAGCACTTAAGGAGTTTCTCCATCTCTTCCTGGCTGGGCTGACGAGGGTTGGAACCTGTGCAGGCATCAAGAATTGCGTTAGCAGCAATGTCATGGAGTCTCTCAAGGAATACATTCTCCGGAACAAATCCCTGTTCAGCCGGAAGTCCGTCGGGACCATAATGGTTTATGCTGTGAGGGATGTTAAGAGAATCATTCATCTTGCGAAGATAATCAATGAGGAGTTCAACCTTCTCATCGTCATCCTTGCCGCCGAGGTGCATGTAATCAGCGATAACGCCATAGCGCTTCTTAGCTGTCTCGTCCTTAGCGTTGAATGCAACTACCTTAGGAAGGTACATAGCATTAGCTGCGCCGTGGATGATGTGAGCTCCGAGGTCTGCAAAAGCAGCACCTGTCTTGTGAGCCATTGAGTGAACGATTCCAAGAAGCGCATTGGAGAATGCCATACCTGCAAGGCACTGAGCATTGTGCATAGCATCTCTTGCATCCATGTCTTCATTATAGGACTTAACAAGATTCTTCTGGATCATCTCTATAGCGTGAATTGCAAGCGGATCTGTGTAATCACAATTTGCTGTGGAAACATAAGCCTCAACAGCATGTGTCATAGCATCCATACCGGTGTGAGCAACAAGCTTTTTAGGCATTGTATGAGCAAGTTCGGGATCAACGATAGCTACATCGGGAGTAATCTCAAAATCAGCGATCGGGAACTTAATGCCCTTCTGATAATCAGTGATGATGGAAAATGCAGTAACCTCGGTAGCTGTGCCGGATGTTGATGAAATAGCACAGAATTTAGCCTTTGTGCGAAGCTTAGGAAGGCCAAAAACCTTACACATATCTTCAAAAGTGGTATCCGGATACTCATACTTAATCCACATAGCCTTTGCAGCATCTATAGGTGAACCACCACCGATAGCAACGATCCAGTCAGGCTGGAACTTCTGCATTGCTTCAGCACCCTTCATAACCGTCTCAACTGACGGATCAGGTTCGATACCCTCAAAAAGCTCTGTCTCCATTCCGGCTTCCTTCAGGTACTCTTCTACCTTCTGAAGAAATCCGCCCCTTTTCATAGAACCGCCACCTGTACAAATGATGGCTCTTTTGCCCTCAAAAGTCTTCAGCGCTTCAAGTGCGCCTTTCCCATGATAGATATCTCTGGGCAGTGTAAAACGTGACATACAAATACCTCCTTAAAATAATTATTTTGTTAAATAAATAACATAACCCACAAAATAATTATAAGGAGGTAATTTAAATAAATCAAATCTTGACTTTTATATGAAAGTTGTTTTTTTATTTCATGCCCTCATCCGGCACTAGCGTGCAATTGCTTTCTGAATAGCAAAGTACTGATCAAGTTTATCTCGGAGGGCATCTCTTCCGATGCTCTTAAGAATATAATCCACCGGTTTCAGCCTCATAGCTGTCATGACACTCTCTCGGCTCTTTTGCCCTGTCAGGAACATTACCGGAAGTTCATCTGTTTCCGTATCACTTTTTAGCATTTCAAAAATTTGCGGCCCTGTGGTTATGGGCATCTGATAATCAAGCAACACAAGATCTGCTTTGTTAACCGTAAGCCAACGGATTGCCTTTATACCTGTATTAGCCATAACCACTTGATAGGAATCCTTAAGCCAGTCACGAATCATCTGCATATAGGCCACATCATCATCCACTATAAGCACGACTTTTCGTGTCTGCTGCAACATTCTCTGACTAAATACATCCGACACTGTATCCAGGAACGCCTTCATATCCAAGGGACGTTCAAACCAAGCTGTGATGCACCTTCCCGGTATGGTTTTAATAGCTTCATTGTACTCTTCATGCTTACCAATCAAAATAAGACTTTTTTCCTTCTCCATGCAAAGGTCTTTTAAATATACCAGGAATGAAGCACTATCAGAAACAGTCTCATCCATATAATAAACTATGAGCTCGCAGCTCTCAGTATTGCTTTGTAGCTTTTTCATATCAATCGGTATGTATTTGCTAACACATCCTATTTCAGCAAGCTTCATTTCCATTCCGTGCACCGAAAATGTTTCCTGCGAGCTTAAAATAACCACGTTTTCCTTACCCATTTTTTCCTTACCCATTTGAACCCCCTCAGATGGCATTGGTAATATTACGAATTTCATCCCACTCAAGACTATTCAGATAGATTTTTATCGAAGATATTTTCTTATAGTCTTCAGGCTTTAAAGCACGTTTCATAAGAGAATCCACTATTGACTGAACTATATCAAAGTCTTCTTCTATAGCAAACTCTCTTATTGCCATAAGTGCATCCTGGACCTCCTCATCAGATATTTCTTCCTTCTCCTCCTCTTTTGTCCGATCCAAAAGTGCTTTCTCATGCCTTCTGCATTCTTCAATAAAAGCGATATGATTATTCTTTATAAACTCAATGTTATTTTCATTCGCTGCGTTTTCCATCTCTAAGGCCTTAGCTGATAAAGTCATACATCCTATTATTCTGGATGTACTTTTAAGCCCGTGAGCTTTAATCGTATAATTCTCTATGTCACCTTCTGCAAAACACTTTTCAAGTATTTCAATATTATTCGAAATATGTCTTATAAAAATATCGATTGATGAAAGATATGCCTCGGCAGAAGCACAGTTTTTTATCCCCTCCCGGGCATCGATCAGCGGTTCTTCAATTATCCATTCGGGAAGTTTTTCAAGTTCCCGGTCTATAAATTCATTGTCCTTTGGATCTGTTTTTGAAATATCTGCATTATCATTATCTGAGACTGTTTTACCGGCTGCATTGTCAAAAACACTGTTTACTCTTGAAAGAAGTTCATCGGCCCTGACCGGTTTTTTAATATAATCGGCCGCGCCCATTTCAAGTCCTTTATTCTCGCTCTCTTTACTGTCATCGGAAGTAAGAAAAATAAATGGAACATTCACTCCTGCCTTGGACTTTATCAGTCTCTGCAATTCATAGCCTGACATAGAAGGCATCTTAATATCCGAGATAACCATATCCGGAAGGCTTCTTACGAACAGTTCAACAGCAGCTTCTCCGGAATCAACCAGGATAGTCTCATAATCATTCTTAAGTGCACGATCCGCTATCTTCAGCATCATAAGTTCATCGTCAACTATCAGTATCTTCTTCACTTCGAACCTCCAAGTTTGCTCTCACCAAGACACCATCGTCTACCTGAGCTTACAGGAAAATCATTTTTCCGCGGATGTCCCCACTGTGTACATAGAATCCCTACATTATAAATATTTTAGCTTTATATGAACAAAAAAACTATTAACTGCATATTAAATATGTACCAATATAATGAATTTGCTGTAAATCAAAAAGGAAGACAATCTATTTCGAATAAATCGATAGACTGTCTTCCTATTTTTTTAGATAATGCGATCTATATCTAATTTAACATTATGGTTGATTCATCCTTATGGATTACATCATTCCCATTCCTGCACCGCCTGCAGGCATCGGAGGTACGGGCTCCTTGATTGTAGCAACAGCTGCCTCAGTTGTAAGGAAGCTTGATGCAACAGATGTAGCATTCTGAAGGGCACTTCTTGTAACCTTTGCAGGGTCAATGATACCATCCTTGATCATATCAACGTACTCCTCTGAGTATGCGTTGAATCCAATTCCCTTCTTGGACTCCTTAACCTTATTAACAATTACAGATCCGTCAAGACCGGCATTGTTTGCAATATGGTAAAGAGGAGCTTCGAGTGCCTTAAGAACTACCTTAGCACCTGTCTTCTCATCACCCTCAAGTGAAGCTGCTACCTTCTCAACATCCTTGCAAGCATGAATGTATGCACTACCACCACCAAAGATGATACCTTCCTCAACAGCTGCTCTTGTAGCATTGAGAGCATCCTCCATACGATACTTAGCTTCCTTCATCTCTGTCTCTGTAGCAGCACCTACTCTGATAACTGCAACACCGCCGGCGAGCTTAGCAAGTCTCTCCTGAAGTTTCTCTCTATCAAAATCAGAAGTTGTGTCATCAATCTGCTTCTTGATCTGAGCAACTCTTGCCTGAATGTCGCCCTTATTGCCAAGGCCATCAACGATTGTTGTCTTCTCCTTCTCAACCTTGATGCTCTTAGCACGACCAAGATCATCCATTGTAGTATCCTTAAGCTCAAGACCAAGGTCAGAGCTGATAACCTTACCACCTGTAAGAATAGCGATATCCTCAAGCATAGCCTTTCTTCTGTCACCATAGCCGGGAGCCTTAACAGCAACTACATTGAAGGTTCCGCGGAGCTTGTTAACGATAAGAGTTGTAAGAGCCTCACCGTCAACGTCCTCAGCGATGATAAGAAGCTTAGAACCTGTCTTAACAATCTGCTCAAGAAGAGGAAGAATATCCTGGATATTGGAAATCTTCTTATCTGTGATGAGTATGAAAGGATCATCAAGGTTAGCTTCCATCTTGTCCATATCTGTAGCCATGTAAGCTGAGATATAACCACGATCAAACTGCATACCTTCTACAAGATCAAGCTCTGTGAGCATTGTCTTGGATTCCTCAATTGTGATAACGCCATCATTGGAAACCTTCTCCATAGCGTCAGCGATCATCTGACCAACTTCATCATCACCTGATGAAACAGCGGCAACTCTCATGATCTGATCCTTGCCCTTAACCTTTGTAGCCATCTTGCTGATAGAAGCTACTGCTGCATCTGTAGCCTTCTTCATGCCCTTTCTAAGAACAATAGGGTTAGCTCCTGCTGCAAGGTTCTTAACACCTTCATTGATCATAGCCTGTGCAAGTACTGTAGCTGTTGTTGTACCGTCACCTGCTACATCGTTAGTCTTTGTAGCAACTTCCTTAACAAGCTGAGCGCCCATGTTCTCATAAGCATCCTCAAGCTCGATCTCTTTTGCGATTGTAACACCGTCGTTTGTGATTGTGGGTGCACCATAGCTCTTATCAAGAACTACATTTCTTCCCTTAGGTCCGATTGTTACTCTTACTGTATCTGCAAGCTTATTAACGCCTTCTACCATAGCTGTGCGGGCGTCAGCACCGTACTTAATTGTCTTTGCCATTTTTATATGCCTCCGTATATTGTTTTTCCCCTCATCCGCCCTTCGGGCACCTTCTCCCCAAGGAGAAGGCATAGATGAGATAATTACTTAATGATAGCGAGTATATCGTTCTGCTTAACAATGATGTAGGTAACGTCGTCGAGCTTAACCTCTGTTCCTGCATACTTGGAATAGATAACGTTGTCACCCTTCTTTACCTGCATCTTCACTTCCTTACCATCAACGACTCCGCCGGGGCCTACAGCGATAACCTCTGCCTGCTGCGGCTTCTCCTTCTCTGCACCGGGAAGTACGATTCCTGACTTAGTTGTCTCCTCAGCTTCAAGCGCCTTAAGTACGACTCTGTCTGCAAGTGGTTCTAACTTCATTTTTTTTGCCTCCTTATATCTTCAACATATTATTGACTTTTTATTGTTAGCACTCATATGATTCGAGTGCTAATCACCAAGAAATATATTACCACACACGATAAAAAATGCAATACCCACATGTGAATATTTGCAGAAATGCAAAGAAATAGTGTTTTAATTATTATGCTTTGGGCGCGGGATATCCTTGCCCGACAAATCCACATAGTTTTCCTTAAGAGCCTCTGCCCAGTACTGCTCAGGTATTGCCGGCCATCTTACCATTCCCCTGTCCTCCTCACAAAGCTTCATCGCCTGTAGAAGAATGGATTCGCTTAGATCCACACCGGTTCTGATTGTATGCATAGTTATTGCCGCCCATGCAGGTGCATATTCCATAAGACCGCTTGACTGAAATTCCTTAAGGATTTCATGCCTGTCATATTTTACCTGTACCAGTTCTTCCTCCCAACCGGTCTTACCGCTGTGGATAATGGCGAACTCAGCATAGCAGTTCTTATTTCTGGGAAGTCCCATAGCTCCGGGATTCACCGCTCTTTTTTCTCTGTATAAAAAGCACTCCTGTACATGAGTATGTGCATGCAGGAGCATGTTTGTTTTTATTTTATTAAGTGTGCGCTTGGTGTTTCTCTTATCCCCGAATAGAAGTTCCGACGCATTTGACGGTGATCCGTGACAATATTCAAAGCCTGCCGAACCTTCCGGATTCCATATTCCGTAAATCGGAAGTTCCTCAAACAGATTAAAATCCTTCTCTGTCAATTGCTCATATGTATAAAGAAGAGCGCCGCTTCCTGAACCTTTCATCCAACCGTTCTCACCGGATTTTCTGTAATTCAGCATGCTTTCCTCGCGATTTCCGCGAACAGTATAGCACGTGAAATACTGTCTGAGCACATATATGAGATCCATTGTCTTTCTTACGCCCGGGCAATCCGAAATATAATCTCCAAGTAAAATGTAATTAGTTATCCCCTTCCCCATGCAATAATCTATACAGGCCTGAAGGGCTGAGTGATTTCCATGAATATCACCGAATACTGCAATATCCAATAGTTTCTCCAATCTATTCTCAAGTTTTTTATATTTTTATAATAAGTAGTTAATAGTCAAAAAATAACCTCTGTGCGAAAATATATTCATAAGTTGGTTCAATAATCGCATCTTCGAATGGAGGTTAATTATGGCAGACAATCGTGAAGATTTAATCCGTTCTCTGGCAGGTGTCATGGGCATGAGTGGAGAAGCAAAGAAGAAAGATTCTCACTTTGACCCCTCAACCGGTACACTTTATTGCGGGAGTAAAGTCTTTTCACAAAGTGATATTGCCGAGGCAAAGAAATTCTGTGAAACCAACATGAAAAAGATGGCTGATATAGGCGACAATGCCGCAATGTATTATGAAATTGCTGCATCTGCCGTTGAACTTCTTGAGCAGGACAGTGTTAAAAACGGCGGAAAAGTTGTTGTGAAGGATTCATGAGGTGACCCCCATCCGTCAGCTTCGCTGCCACCTTCCCCCATGGGGGGAAGGCTTTTTTATATCACTATCACCTCCCTTGGGGGAAGGCATTTTTATTTAATCAATTCTCAGTATTAATGTAAGGATATTCTTAGCTGCCATGTTTAGTTCATCTCGTGTGATGGCGCCTTTTTCAAGAGCAGCTATTATTCTGTCCGGATATCCGCATCCCATCTTCATATCATTTCCGGCCTTACATTCTTTATAATTCTCGCCGTGGGTCCACCAGTCGGTAGTAACCATACCATCAAAGCCCCATTCTCCGCGAAGAATTCCATTTATCATATCCTCGTTTTCCGAAGCGCGTCTTCCATTTATGATATTGTAGGATGTCATTATGCTCCAGGGATGAGCCTCTTTAACAACAATTTCAAAACCCTTTAAGTAAATCTCACGGATTGCCCTCTCAGATGCTCTTGAATCACTGTCCTTTCTATTGGTCTCTTTATTATTCAGAGCAAAATGCTTTATTGTTGCAGCAATATGGTTACTCTGAATTCCACGTACCATTCCGGCAGCCATCTTTCCGGTTAGGAGTGGATCTTCTGAATAATACTCAAAGTTTCTGCCGCAAAGAGGCGATCTGTGAATATTCATTGCAGGTGTCAGCCATACTCCGATGTTATTCTCCTTAACCTCTTCTCCTCCGGCAATTCCAACCTTCGTTGCCACTTCCGGATCCCAGGTACATGCAAGCAGTGTTGCACATGGGAAAGCTGTTGTCTTAACACCAACATGAGGCTGAATTCTTAGGCCGGCAGGTCCATCAGCTGTCATAACATTAGGAATACCAAATTCATTATTATTTCCGTATCCAAAGGTATTGGCCACACCAGTATTTGGCTGTCCTCCTACAAGCCATGCCAGATCTTCATCCGATAATCCTTCTATGAATTTATCAATAGAAATTTTCCCTGTGAAAACATCGATAAACTGAGGTTTGTCTGCGGGCTTATAACGGTTCACGGACTTTTCAGGTCTAATTGCAGGTGACATACCTTCCAGTTCATCTTCGGAAAGAGGTGTAAGCTCATTCTCATTATATTTAGAAGCATCTCCCTGCTCTAACATTTCATATGTACCGTCCGCAAGAAGTCTCTTCTTTAAAGCAACAGGAGCCATCTTCTGGGTGAGCTGGCACACAATCTTATTATCATCAAGGACATATTCCTGCTCAGCAGATCTTGCATTTCTTACATCTGTCCCTACAAAAAATTTATATCTTCCCTTTTCAAGGACGTAAGCAGACTTCTGAATCTTTCCAAGGTCATCATAGGATGCAAAAACATCAACAGGAAATTCAACTACTACCCTCTGTGTCTGTCCGGGCTCAAGTAAAGCAGTCTTTTTAAAACCTACAAGTGTTTTCTCAGGTTTTCCGAGCTTGCCCTGCGGCGACGAAACATAGATCTGAACCACTTCTTTTCCTGCATATTGACCATTGTTTGTCACATTTGCCTTCACAGTGATTATGCCGTCGTCTTCTCTTATTTTGACGCGGCTTACGCTAAAGTCCGTGTATGAAAGACCATATCCGAAGGGATATATTACCTTATCGGATGCATCCTTGATTGTCTCAAAATATCTATAGCCTACATAGATATCCTCTTCGTATTCAACATAATCATCAGAATCATGGAAATGTTCTGTTCCCGGATAATCAGAGAGGTTCCTCGCAAAGGTATCCGCCAGTTTACCACTGGGATTCCCAAGTCCACATAAAAGCTCAGCTGTAGCAAGGCCGCCTTCCATGCCGCCCTGCCATGCGATAAGAGCAGCGTCTATGTCCTTGCTGTCTTTAATCCATGAAACATCAAACATGCCGCCGATATTCAATACTATAACAGTTTTCTCGAAAGCCTTACTTACAGAATTGATTAACTCCTCTTCAGCCTTTGAAAGATAAAAGTCACCTCTTTCAAAAATGCCATTTGTCATATCTATTAGGGGCTGATCCACTCCCTTAAAAGTGCGATCGATTACCTTATCACTCTTTCTGTCCCAACCTTCACCCGAATATCTGCTGATTGAAATAATTGCAGTATCAGTAAACGCTTTTGCCTTAGTCAGAATATCCTCAGGAAGCGCGGGCTCTGCTATAAGTCCCGGCATCTTGCCTTCCTTATATAATCCTTTTACATAATCCTCATAAAAATCAATAGAATCTTCGAAAAGAGAAACCCTCGCTCCAAGTTTCTTAAATCCCTCAGCGAGGTTTGTAACGTAGGGAACGGTAACATCACCTGATCCGCCGCCTCCCTTTACATAATCTATCGTTGCTTTTCCAAAAAGAGCGACCTTTTGTCCTCTTGCAAGAGGCAGTATACTCTTTTCATTTTTTAAAAGAACCATACCTTCTTTTGCAGCATTCTTAGAAATCGCTATATGCTCAGCAGAAGCAGTAACCTTATTTCCATCCTCTCCTAAAGGAAGATTCGGATGATACATTATTCTGGACCATTTTCCCATTGCATAACCTCCATAAGCTTTTCATAAAAAGTATATATGCAATTATTATAGCTGTATTTCATGTATGTTTAAATACACATTTACACCTAAAAAAAGATTCCCCTCTTGCATTAAACAAAAGGGGAATCTCTTATATTTTACTCATTCACACCGAACAAGTTTTAAGCCTTAGGCAAAAATTACTTGTTTGCGATAGCTGCCTGAGCTGCTGCAAGTCTTGCAACAGGTACACGGAAAGGTGAGCATGAAACATAGTC
Organism: Butyrivibrio sp. WCD2001; assembly: GCF_000424485.1. Classification (NCBI taxonomy): domain Bacteria; kingdom Bacillati; phylum Bacillota; class Clostridia; order Lachnospirales; family Lachnospiraceae; genus Butyrivibrio; species Butyrivibrio sp. WCD2001. The sequence goes on from NZ_AUJZ01000020.1 coordinate 24,765, forward strand.
AAGGCCAATCTTGTGGCAGAACTCAACTGATGAAGGATCTCCACCGTGCTCTCCGCAGATACCAACGTGAAGCTTAGGATTAACGGGCTTACCAAGCTTAAGTGACATATCCATAAGCTTACCAACACCTGTCTGATCAAGCTTAGCGAAAGGATCGTTCTCGAAGATCTTCTCATCATAGTAAGCGTTAAGGAACTTACCAGCGTCATCACGAGAGAATCCAAATGTCATCTGTGTAAGGTCGTTTGTACCGAAGCAGAAGAAGTCAGCCTCAGCAGCGATCTCGTCAGCTGTAAGAGCAGCTCTCGGGATCTCGATCATTGTACCAACCTCATACTCAAGCTTAGCACCAGCTGCAGCGATCTCAGCATCTGCTGTCTCACATACAACCTTCTTAACGAACTTAAGCTCTTTAACTTCACATACAAGAGGAATCATGATCTCAGGCTTAACGTTCCAGTCAGCGTGCTCCTTCTGAACCTCAAGAGCAGCACGGATAACAGCCTTAGTCTGCATCTTAGCAATTTCAGGATATGTAACTGCAAGACGGCATCCTCTGTGACCCATCATAGGGTTGAACTCGTGAAGAGAAGCGATGATAGCCTTGATCTCCTCTACGCTCTTACCCTGAGCATCTGCAAGCTTCTTAATGTCTTCCTCTGTTGTAGGAACGAACTCATGAAGCGGAGGATCAAGGAATCTGATTGTTACAGGGCAGCCCTCAAGTGCCTCATAAAGAGCCTTGAAGTCTTTCTGCTGATAAGGAAGAATCTTCTCAAGAGCAGCTTCTCTCTCCTCAGCTGTGTCAGAGCAGATCATCTCACGGAATGCAGCAATTCTGTCTTCCTCGAAGAACATGTGCTCTGTACGGCAAAGACCGATACCCTCAGCACCAAGCTCACGAGCCTTCTTAGCATCAGCGGGTGTATCAGCGTTTGTACGAACCTTAAGCTTTCTGAACTGATCAGCCCAATCCATGATACGACCGAACTCACCGGCGATCTGAGCGTCTACAGTCTTGATAACGCCATCATAGATGTTACCTGTTGTACCGTCGATAGAGATGAAGTCTCCCTCGTGGAACTCTTTACCAGCAAGTGTGAACTTCTTGTTCTCCTCGTCCATGTTGATGTCGCCACATCCGGAAACGCAGCACTCACCCATACCACGAGCAACAACGGCAGCGTGTGATGTCATACCACCACGAACTGTAAGGATACCCTGAGCAGCCTTCATACCTGTGATATCCTCAGGTGATGTCTCAAGACGAACAAGGATAACCTTCTCACCTCTCTCAGCCCATGCTACAGCATCATCAGCTGTGAATACAACCTTACCGCAAGCAGCTCCGGGTGAAGCACCAAGACCCTTACCCATAGGAGTAGCAGCCTTAAGAGCAGCAGCGTCAAACTGAGGATGAAGAAGTGTATCAAGGTTACGAGGATCGATCATTGCTACAGCTTCTTCAGGAGTCTTGTGTCCCTCATCAACAAGATCACAAGCGATCTTAAGAGCAGCAGGAGCTGTTCTCTTACCGTTACGGCACTGAAGCATATAGAGCTTCTTGTTCTCAACAGTGAACTCCATATCCTGCATGTCGTGATAGTGGTTCTCAAGTGTATCACAAACCTTGATGAACTCAGCGTATGCTTCAGGGAATTCCTTCTCCATCTGAGCGATCGGCATAGGTGTACGAACACCGGCAACTACGTCCTCACCCTGAGCGTTGATAAGGAACTCACCCATAAGCTTATTCTCACCTGTTGCAGGGTCACGTGTGAATGCAACACCTGTACCAGACTCATTATTAAGGTTACCGAATACCATAGGCATTACGTTAACAGCTGTTCCCCAAGAATAAGGGATATCGTTGTCACGACGGTAAACGTTTGCACGAGGGTTATCCCATGAACGGAATACAGCCTCGATAGCGAGCTTAAGCTGCTCTACAGGATCTGAAGGGAAATCAGAACCAAGCTGGTTCTTGTACTCAGCCTTGAACTGCTCAGCAAGCTCCTTAAGATCAGCTGCTGTAAGATCTACGTCAAACTTAACACCCTTCTGCTCCTTCATCTTGTCGATGAGCTGCTCGAAGTACTTCTTACCTACTTCCATAACAACGTCTGAGAACATCTGGATGAAACGACGATATGAATCATATACGAAACGCTCGAATGCAGGATCAGGATTGCCCTTGATCATTGCAGCAACAACCTCGTCATTAAGACCAAGGTTAAGAATTGTATCCATCATACCAGGCATAGATGCACGAGCACCTGAACGAACAGATACAAGAAGAGGATTGTTAAGATCACCAAACTTCTTGCCGTTGATCTCTTCCATCTTCTTAACGCCTTCCATAGCCTGAGCCATGATCTCGTCGTTAATCTTACGTCCGTCCTCGTAGTACTGTGTGCAGGCCTCAGTTGTGATTGTGAAACCCTGTGGTACCGGAAGACCAATGCTTGTCATCTCAGCAAGGTTAGCACCCTTACCACCGAGAAGGTTACGCATTGTCATGTCACCTTCGCTAAACATATAAACCCACTTGTTTGCCATGTTCACTACCTTTCTTACCGATTATTCGATTCGGTAAAACCCTTTCCATTTATGTTACATTTTTATAATTAACTATGTCGTACATAGTAATTACCAATTGATTATGAAGGAATGAATCCCTCAAAAATAAAGATATCAAAGAAATTTCTGTTCTTATCCAATTCTTCCTGGCTCTTTATTGTCCAGGCCGCTGCTGTGTTCTTATATAATCCGCGGCAAAGCTTCCTTGATAAGTTACGTTGATATTTGTGATTATATGCCACAAAATCAGGTCTTGTAAGAAAATTAAATATGAGGAATGCGAGTGCATAATACAAAGGTGTATGCCATAATTTCTCAGGTTCTCTGAAAAATTCCTCTGAAAGCTGTCCTCTGAAAATATCTTTGTGATGACGCTTAAACCAATATAATCCAAGCGGATTAAAGGACTCTATGCAATAAACTCCGGTATAGCCGCGAAGTATCTTATCCACTACCGCACATACCGAAACATCAAACAGTTCTATCTTGAGCTCAATGATAAGCGGAATCTTACCATCCACAAGTTTAAGAAAGTCTTCAAACTTCGGAATCTTCTCATCAGATTCAAGCAAATGAAACTGTTGCAGTTCTTCATAGGTGTAATCTATCACCTTACCTGCTACCCCAAGGCTACCGTCCTCATTCCTTACGGCATCCTCAGGTACATGTCCCTCTTCATATCTGGCTACTCTGGCCAATGTAAAATCATGGAAAACTACGGGAACCCCATCCCTAGTGAGCTGAACATCAAGCTCTATTCCATACCCCGCATCGACAGCCTTTTTAAAAGCAGCCATTGAATTCTCAGGTGCTTCAGTATTATTGTCGTGCAATCCTCTGTGTGCGTACAAGTTCTGTTTGAGAAGTTTCTCTGCTGACGGCCTTCCAATCATCCTTGGCATGATCGCCAAAAGGTAAAGAACTACCAAAACTACTATTATAATCAGAAGAGTTTTCAACATATTACATAACTTCCTTCAAACCCTTATTTAAAACGCCTAGGATATTTTAATATCTAACTTAAAATTTGACAAGTACAAAAAAGACGAATGTCAAGACTTTTTTTACAAAAATCTTGACATTTTTGATAATAATCACTATAAAAAGCTTATTTTACAACTAATTCACACTTAATTCCGGCCTTTTTGAATAGAATTCTTACTCATCCGGTGAATGTCCGGAGTTTCCATATGGCTCCAAGGCATCAATTTTTGCCATATCTTCGTTAGAAAGTTCAAAATCAAATATTTCAGAATTAGACTTAATTCTGTCCTCATGCACCGACTTTGGAAGCGGCAAAATATCATGTTGCAAATCCCATCTTAGGATTATCTGAGCCGTACTCTTACCATACTTTCCCGCCAATTCCACCAAAACAGGATGTTCCAGTGATCTGCCACGGCCGAGCGGACTCCAGGCTTCCACAAGAATACCGTTGTCCTGACAGAATTTCACTGTGTCCGCCTGCATAAATCCCGGATTAATCTCAATCTGATCAACTGCAGGTATGATCTCCGAATCCATAAGTGCGTTCAGATGATGAGTTAGGAAATTGGACACTCCGATAGATTTTACTCTGCCACTCTTATATATCTCCATCATGGCTTTCCAGGTTGATCTGTTTGTATTTTCCCAATCGTCGTCAAAAGCATATGAAGAAGGCCAGTGAACAAGATAAAGATCAAGATAATCAAGACCTATCTCATCCATTGTTTTCTCAAACGCACGAAGTGTCTTATCGTAACCGGCTTCCGTCTTCCAGACTTTACTCGTCACAAATAGATCCTCTCTCTTGCATCCCGAAGCCTGAATATAGTCCTTAACTGCATTGCCTACATACTTCTCATTTTCATAAAAAGCTGCTGTATCAATATGAATATACCCAAGTTCCAGAGCTGTTTTCACAGACTGATAAGCTTCATTCGGATCTTTAATTTTGTAAGTACCAAATCCCAGGCATGGAATTGAAGTTCCGTTATTTAATTTAAATTGTGTCGATAATGACATTCTGCTCCCTCCTGCTCATAATCAATTAAAATGTCTACTAAATAATAGCATAAAAAAAACAGCATTATCATTTATTCGACAATGCTGTTTAATATCATGTATTATTTTATATTACAGTTTCTTTCCGGTCAAAAGTTCATAGGCTTCTTCATACTTAGCGATAGTCTTATCGATTACGTCCTGAGGAAGGTTGTAGTCGCTTTCAGGGTTAGCCTTGAGCCAGTCTCTTACAAACTGCTTATCGAATGAGGGCTGTGATTTTCCGGGTTCATAACCTTCTACAGGCCAGAAACGGCTGCTGTCGGGAGTAAGCATCTCATCACCAAGAACTACCTCACCGTTTTCGTTAAGACCAAACTCAAACTTGGTATCTGCGATAATAATACCTTTTGTGCGAGCATAATCAGCGCATTTTTTGTAAAGAGCGATAGTATAATCGCGGAGCTTTTCTGCGTATTCCTGACCATGTCCGGGGAAATCTCTTTCAAGCACTTCAACAGAACGCTCAAAGTCGATATTCTCATCGTGATCACCGATCTCAGCCTTGGTGGAAGGAGTATAGATAGGTTCAGGGAGCTTGTCACATTCCTTCAGTCCCTCGGGAAGTTTTATTCCACATACGGTTCCGTTTTCCTTATAGCTGTTCCAGCCGCTACCCGTAATATATCCGCGGACAATGCACTCAATGGGAAGCATTGTAAGCTTTTTGCAGAGCATACTGTTGCCGGTAAACTCAGGCTTTCTGAAAAACTCGGGCATATCAGCGGTATCTGTGCTGATCATGTGGTTGCTTACGATATCCTTAGTGTAATCAAACCAGAACTTTGACATCTGGGTAAGAACAGTGCCCTTCTTCTCAACCTTGTTCTTAAGGATTACATCAAATGCTGAGATTCTGTCGGTAGCTACCATAATGAGTGCATCACCTACATCATAAATCTCACGAACCTTACCTTCTTTTACCGGACTATATTCCTGCATACTTCTTTCCTCCCTTTGGCTTTAACGTTGTTAACCTCATCCGCCTGCTACGCAGGCACCTTCCCCAGAGGGGAAGGCTTTATATTCAGTTGCTCCGTAGGCTCTTTTTCCCAAAAACAACTTCATATGCATACATAATGATCAGTCATCATTATCTTCGTCTTCGTTAGTGCTGTAAACTGTACGTTTTCTTGCCATCGCATCACTTTCGAGATACTCATCGTAAGTAGAGCGCTTATCGATAAGTGAGCCGTCAGGCAGGATTTCCATTATTCTGTTTGCTGTTGTCTGAACTACCTGGTGGTCACGGCAGGCAAAAAGCTCAACACCGGGGAACTTGATCATACCCTGGTTAAGCGCTGTGATTGATTCCATATCAAGATGGTTAGTAGGCTCATCAAAGATGAGGCAGTTTGCACCGCTTATCATCATCTTACTGAGCATGCAGCGAACTCTCTCACCTCCGGAGAGAACCTTAACCTTCTTAACACCATCCTCACCGGCAAAGAGCATACGGCCAAGGAATCCGCGGACATAGGTTACGTCCTTAATCTCGGAATAGCCTGTAAGCCACTCGGTGATTGTATAGTCATTGTCAAACTCGCTTGAATTATCCTTGGGGAAGTAAGCCTGTGAAGTAGTTACACCCCATTTATAAGTACCCTCGTCGGGCTCAATCTCGCCGGAAATAATTTGGAAAAGAGTTGTCTTTGCAAGCTCATTTCCACCGACAAATGCGATCTTGTCATCATGCTGAACAACGAATGAAATATTATCAAGAACCTTCTCGCCGTTAACAGTCTTGCTGATTCCGTCAACTGTAAGTACTTCGTTTCCGATTTCTCTCTCAGGTCTGAAATCGATATAAGGATATTTTCTTGAAGATGGCTTAATTGTATCAAGCTCAATCTTCTCGAGAGCCTTCTTACGTGAAGTAGCCTGCTTAGACTTACTTGCGTTAGCTGAGAATCTTGCAATGAACTCTTTAAGTTCCTTGATCTGCTCTTCCTTCTTCTTATTGGCTTCCTTCATCTGACGAATCATCAGCTGTGAAGACTCATACCAGAAATCATAGTTACCTGCATAGAGCTGAATCTTACCATAATCAATATCAGCGATATGAGTACATACCTTATTAAGGAAGTAACGGTCATGGGATACAACAATAACAGTGTTCTCAAAATTGATAAGGAACTCCTCGAGCCATGCTATAGCATCCATATCCAAGTGGTTGGTAGGCTCATCGAGAAGCAGAATGTCGGGATTACCGAAAAGCGCTCTCGCAAGAAGTACCTTGACCTTCTGATTACCGTCAAGTTCCTTCATAAGCTTGTAGTGGAACTCAGTCTCGATTCCAAGGCCGTTAAGAAGGCTCTCTGCATCTGACTCAGCTTCCCATCCGTTCATTTCAGCAAATTCAGCTTCAAGCTCACTTGCACGGATACCATCTTCATCAGAGAAATCTTCCTTTGCGTAAATAGCGTCCTTCTCCTTCATGATCTCATAGAGACGGGCGTTACCCATGATAACTGTATCAAGTACAGTGAATTCATCATATTTGAAGTGATCCTGCTCCAGGAAAGAAAGACGCTGGCCGGGAGTAATAGCAATATCTCCGTTGGTGGTCTCAAGCTTACCTGATAATATCTTAAGGAAAGTAGATTTTCCCGCACCGTTGGCACCAATTATTCCATAACAGTTGCCCTCGGTGAATTTTATGTTTACATCCTCAAACAGAGCCTTTTTACCGACTCTTAGTGTGACATTGTTTGCACTGATCATATTGAAAAACTACCTCCGATCGTGTTTCTTCTATAATTAAGTAACCAACTTGGTATTATATGGGATACCCCTCAAAAATGCAATGTCTATTTATTGACAAAATACCTTGAAAGTCGTTAAATTATTATCGTATGTGAGGGGAACTATTCATTTTATTTCTATGGAGGAAAAAGTATGAAAACAAGAAACAAAATTGGGGTAATGAAAAGAGTATTATCACTCGTAATGGCAATGGTATTTGTACTCGCTATGCCGTTAACAGTAGAAGCTAAGGTTAAGACTGTTAAACCTGTAGCACACAAATTCGCTACACGCGCTTCTGAGTTAGAGCCAATCTCAACAGAAATATCAAAGGGCACTCACAATGTTGTTGTCAAAAAAACCGAAGGTGTTTTCTGTGAGGGCTATGTAAAATTCGTAGCACCGGAATCAAGAACATACACCATTACAGTCAGCAATATAAAAGCAAAGGGTGCAAAAAGCTGCCTTGGATCACTTTTCGGACAGACCCGTCCTGTAAATTCAGATTCAGACGTTCTTGATTTTGCTTATTTTGACACAAAAGGAAAAGAGCACAATTGGCTGAATGTAGGCTCCAGAAAGTATAAAAATTATCTTGCCAAGAGAACCGGAAAAGTCACTCTTGAAGCAGGACAGACTCTTTATCTTCAGTTGTCCTTAGTTGCCAGCAAGAAGACTAAGTCCGCTTCTGCAAGAATCAAAATTAAATAATTTTCAGAAACAGAATATATAGAAAGAACAGCATCGCCATACTGACGATGCTGTTTTTATTTCCTATACTCTTTAATCTTTTCCACCACCTCATACGGAACAACCATCCTGCCGGTACCGCAGCCAAGATCTATATGCGGTTTATTCCCGCCATGAAAATCCGAACCGCCACTTATCAGAAGGTTGTACTTAGCCGCAATACTTTTCATGTCCCGCTCATCCTGTGCGGTATATGTTCCATATATAGCTTCGATACCCACAAGCCCCGCATCCTTCATGGAATGAACAAGCTCATCCATCGCATCTCTTCCAAGTCCGTATAGTACAGGATGGGCAAGAATCGGAATTCCGCCACCTGAAATAATCTGCTCTATTGCCATTTCAGGTGTTATTTTTTCCCTGGGTACATAGCATGGGCAATGATCTCCGATGAATCTGTCGAACGCCTCCTTAATGCTTGTTGTATAACCCTTTGCAAGAAGGAGTCTTCCGAAATGAGCCCTCGTAATTACAGCTCCGGGATTATTCTCCACCAGTTCCTCATAGGTTATCGGCATTCCGGCGTCTGTCAGCTTTTTACACATTTTCCTGTTGCGTTCTTCCCTGGAATCAATAAAGCTTTGAAGTGATCTTTTGAAATCATCATCCTTATAATTGATATAAAGGCCGACCACATGAACATCCTTGCCATTTCTTACAGTTGAATATTCGATACCGGGAATTACTTCAAGATCAGGATACTTATCTCCCTCTTCTATCGCCTCCGAAAGGCCGGAAATAGTATCATGATCGGTAAGAGCTATTGCAGAAAGCCCAATTTCATGGGCATACCTGATAAGCTCGGAGGGGCTGTAGGTCCCATCCGAAGCCGTAGAATGAGTGTGTAAGTCAACTTTTTTCATACCTGTCTCCGTATAATCAAATTATATAACCAGTAGCAATAATCTTCGTTTTTCGCAGTTACTATTTTAACATACTATCAGTCTCTCGTTGCCCGCATCTCTTTCTTATTTTCATACATCATACTGTCAGCTCTTTTAAATACATCACTTACATTCTCATCAATTCCCGGTGAATATACTGCAAGTCCAATAGCGGCTGATATTTTTTCCCAGGGCTTAAGAGTATCATCTTTTTCCATCTCTTTTAATTTATTCGCAAACTCATTAAGAAGTGCATCTTTGTTATTAAAATCACTTCCCCATAATACCACGGCAAATTCATCTCCGCCCAAACGAAATACAGGCGAATGACAGAAGATTTTACATACGATATCGCAAAGTCTCTTAATTGCTATGTTCCCCTGCTCATGACCATAATTGTCATTTATGCGTTTCAGGAAATTAAGATCAATCATGGCAATAGCAAACTCAACATCAGGATTACGCCTAAGCTCCCTGTCCAGCTTTATTATCTCTTTGTCATAGGCTGTCTTGTTACGGATTCCCGTAAGGGCATCCTTATGAGCAAGCTCCGCCATCTCTGCTGCATGTTCCTTGGTGCTATGAAGCTCCTTTGAGGTCTTCATCAGGTTCAGCATATAATCGTTAAGTTCACGAATCATAGCAGCTGTTCTTCTTGCGAGATTTGTAATCTCATGGTTTCCCAAACTGATGTTATCGAATTTATCAGCCGTGGAAACCTCTTTATTATCTGCATATTCGTCCATGAACTTTTCCATCTTACGAAGCTTTAAAATGTATTGGTGGTTTATAAACCACAGCATGCTATACATACATAGCAATAAAATAACAGCCACTATTACCACTTCTTTAATAGTGTTATTCAGAATTCCTTTGTTGACCGCTTCCACGGTGATATCCGCACATACTATGCCTATCATCTCCCCGCTTACATATAGTGGAGTATAGTATCCATAAGTCTTGCCGAACTGATTATCATAGGAATCATAGCCGCTGGGACTTTTTCCAGTCTGATATGTCTCCCATAGCTTGGGATAACTGTCTTCAGGAACCTCCACATCAAAATCGAACTCCATGATGCTCTTTCCGTCTACTACCTTTTCTGTTCTGAGTCCGTCGAAGACATAGTACATAAGCGGCGGCGTATCAGTCGGTACAAGGTAATAAACATATTCAGTACCAAACTCCTCATTAAATTCTTCAAATATATTCAGCCATTGCTCATATTTATATGTAGTAAAAGCTATTTTAGCTTCATCAGTCATATCAGAAAACGCTATGGTTTTCTCAAAAACTTCTCCGCCGTATTGCTCGGAAAATATTCTCTCCCATTCGTTTCTGGCAGGAATATAATTGCCGTCGTAATCATATGGAATAACTATGCTCTCATGGTTCTCAAGGAAATATTCCTGCATAAGCCTGAATTCATCTCCGTCAGCTTCAATTAAAGCTTCAAGACAATTAGTAACTTCCTTGATTCGCCTCTCCTGCTGCAATGTGTAGTTGTCTTCCTGGATCATATAGGTAGCTACCGCGCTGATTACTATCATAATTATCATGAATAAAAGAAAAATAATAGTAAATCTCGCCAGAAGCCCGAATCTTTTCTTCATAAGCGAATGCTCCCTATGGCTAAAGTCCCCTACTTTCATTATATGCGCCAAAACTAGTATCAAAATTAACGTAATCTTATAAAAAAATAAACTTTTACAGATGTGATGTAAAAGTTTATAATGCAAAAAGTATTGTCATTTTGTTTTTGAACGGAGTTTTATATGAGTAAGATTTTTTTCACAGATTTGGATGGTACGCTTTTGACCAAAGAAAAAAAGGTGTCTCCCGCTACCATGGAGGCCCTTATACAATTTACAAATGCCGGTAATCATTTTGCCATTAATACAGGCCGTGCTTGGGAGAGTGCAATGTCTGTACAGAGAGAAAATAATCTGTTTTTCCCCGGAAGTTTCCTTATTGCCTATAACGGTTCACAGATCTATGACTGCGACAATAAGAAAGATGTATACAGAACCGGTATCCCTTTTGATATGATTCCCGACATCTTTGCTTTATCAAAAGAATACGGTGTTCACTGCCACACCTATACAGATGAAAATATAGTTACTCCGGCCGAGGATGAAGAGCTTAAATACTATAGAAGAGTGATACATACCCCATATATAGTTTCAGAAGACATAAACTCTGCTCTCACCGATATCCCCTGCAAAATAATAGGAATAGAGCTTCATGACAGAGAAAAAATAGATCGTTTCAAAGCTGCTGTCGAAGAACTTGCCGGAGATAAGCTTACTCTTCTGTACTCCAATCCCTACTATCTCGAAATATTTAATTCAGAGGCGGGAAAAGGAAGCGCAGTTACAAGGCTTGCAGATTACCTGGGCATTCCTCATGAAAACACTTTGGCGGCAGGTGACGAAGAAAACGATATCTCAATGATTGAAGCCGCAGGTCTCGGAATCGGCATGATCAACGGAACAGAGGATGTAAAAAAAGCCGCCGATATTATCACCGAAACCGATAATAATAACGACGGCCTTGCAAAAATTCTTCTGGCGAATATTTAAAACTCTCTATTTAAGCAATTTCTCGAATTCAGCTTCGGGCAAAGGCTTGTAAAAATAGAATCCCTGAATATAGTCACAGTCCGCATCCTGAAGGAACTTAAGCTGTTTCTCATTCTCCACTCCTTCAGCCGTAACCTTGGCACCTATGGAATGTGCGAGCTTTATCGTAGAAATAATTATGGATTCGGATTTCTTGTTGATACCGATTTTCCTAATAAAGCCTATGTCGAGTTTTATAATATCAAAATCAAAGGTTTCAAGCATTGATAATGAACTCATACCGCTTCCGTAATCATCAAGAAGGATCTGAATTCCATGCTTTTTTAGTTTGCCAAGATATTCAAGAGCCTTTGTCTCAAGATCCGCATAGGCAGACTCGGTTACCTCAAATCTGACCATAGCAGGCTCTATCTTCTTGCCTTTTATTGATTCGAATATATTTTCCATAAATAATGAATCATAAAAATCCACTCTGGAGAGATTAATCGCACAGGGTACCGCCATTTTTCCGGCAGCATAACACCTTTCAATAAAATCAATCCCGCTTTCAAGCATGAATTTATCAAGAATAGCTGTCTTTCCCTCCGATTCAATAATAGGAATAAAATCTCCGGGAGATACCATACCAAGATCTCTGTGCTGCCATCTTATAAGCATCTCCGCACTGACAATCTCTCCTGTCTTCGCATTGACTATGGGCTGATAATACGGCATAAACTCATTATCTGCCAGTGCACGCTCAAAATCAGACAACAAAAATCTCTGCTTTACATAATTCTCCTTCATCGAATCATCATAGTACGCAAACAGCTGATTTCGCTTGTTGTTTCGAATACTCTTTTCAGCGAGCTTCGCCCCGTCCAAAATAGCGGATATACCAACTCTCGGATTTGTTATACGGAAAATTCCGCAGTATATTTCGTAGCTGTATTTTATGGATTCAGTCCTGAAAACCTGCCGGCACATCGATTTTATATTTTTTTCAACAAGGTTCTCATCCGCAGTTATAAGGGCAAAGTTATCCCCCTCCAGTCTCCCCATAAGAACAGGATGAAGATACTTTCTGAGGGCATCCCTCGTCTGGAATATTACAAGATCTCCCTTTTGATTGCCAAACAATTCATTTACGGCTTTCAGCCCTTTTACATTAGCAAACACGAGTGAATAGTGGTCATCTCGGTGCAATTCGGACAGGAAGAGCTTTGCTCTGTCCAAAAAGCCTGTCCTTGCATATTCATCTGTCATCCAGTCATAATCAAGAACAGATGTTATGTCAATATAAATAATCATCAGCCAGTCCGGATACCCCGGAACTTCCTTTGCCCTGATGTTCTTAGCGCGGCGACCATCCTCATAATCCACATGAACAGTTCTTACAAACTCTCCTCGCTTCGCCAGTTCTTCCTGTATTGAGGATATTCTGACCTGTTCAAGGAATATCTCCTGCTCCTCTTTTACAAGTGTCTGAGAAAGTCTTTTGCATATTTCTTTATAATCGAATCTGCTCTCTGTGAAAATTCCCCAGAAGCTCATATCCAAATGATAGACCTCACATCTTTCTTCATTCTTTTCTACAGCAAAGATCATGTCATAGCCTTCGGAAATAAGGCTTCTTATCACAGGCTGTTCAACATAACTCATAAACGGAATAATTTTTCCCGGTTTAACGGGATAAATAACTCCGTCTTCAATTACTTCACCTTTTCCGAAAAACGAGGTCTCTCCGTTTTTTACTTTAAAATAACTGCCGTCGGATATCAGATAAAATTTACAGCCAAAGCTGTCAGGAATAACAATATCATCTATTAAATTCAGACCATCCACACTTCGCTCTCTTATATAATCTCTGTGAGGAATTATCTGAATGTTAGTCAGATCCAGGCCATCCGAAAACCTGACATAGTTGGGATCTACCGCTTCACCTTCAAGTTCCGGCGTATGATACACATAGAATGCAGCATTCATCGCACCTGCACCCTGTCCGATAATAACGCCATCATATCCAGAAAGTGCTTCCTTTAATCCTATACGCTTCATAAATGCAAGCTGCGACGGAGCATGACCGCTTGCGAGGAATATCACATCTGACCATGCCACCATGTCATTAGCCGAATCCTCTTCCGTTAGAGTTTTACATTCACTGACAGATAAATTTGCAGAAGCAAATATATCCAGAATGATCTGCCTTTTTTTCCCGTTTTCTTTAACCTTCTCCGGATTGCAAGGCACATAGAGGAGTTTTGCGTCTTTAGGCCATTCAGTTTTAAGTTCATCAAAAAAGCCGTAGTTATCCAAGGGTTCTGCTTTTTCTCGAGCCCCCTGCCCTTTATATGGGATAAAACTACTTGTCAGATAAAGAACCATGCGCCTTCTCCTTAGTCATATCCTTGCAGGTAAATAATGCAAGTAACTAAATTCAGAATATAATCGGTTGACTCATTGTTCGGAAGTGTATATTGAAGCACATACCACAACCTATATGTGCTCATTATCAGTGTCTTATCGCATAACTCCCCAATAATATAATCATACATTTTTATTATAAACTTATCTTATTCACAATTGGCGCAGTTTAGATTTTTTTAAGATAGTTTTCAATGATAAAAAACCTGAGACATATAAATGCACTCAGGTTTCTCATACTTCTTCACTTATATATATTCTTTTGCTCTTAAGCCATTTCAACGCGTCTTCGTCACTGTCAAAAGAGTAACCAGCCGCTTCGCAAAATGAATCAAGATCCGTGATTTTGGCCATTATGATTGGGCTATCCGGTAAAACTTCTCCGCTATCCTCCGCTCTTAATGCTTCTTCCTTGTTCATTCTCCTTATATAATCTTCATCTCTCATACAAAAAACATCATAGCGTTTCCTGATCTCTACAAAATCCCGGATTCTTTCTGTGATAAAGTCGCATATCTTTTCAAATCCCATCCAGGAGTATATTGATTCATCCACGGGCATGAGATAAATAAATGGAACGCGTTCTTCTTTCATAAGCTCAAAAGCTTCCCGAAAAACTGCGGACATCTGCCCCTCATGGCGTCTGCCCTCTTTGGTTGCCACAGCCACCACATAGTAACTCTTAACAACCTTTCCGCACAAATTTATATAATATGGATTCAGATGAAGCATTGATATTACCTCACCATCCTCCAGGCTGACTATCATACGATTGTCCAGGCACTTATCCGAATAATAATAATCAACAAAGGCTTTAGGGTCATCAAAAGCCTCTTCATACAATTTTCTTGTTTTGTTTTTTTCAGAATACTCTGTTATCATGCTGTTTTCTCGTATAAATGATTGCACGCTGCCTTCTCACAGACTCTGTATTTCCTGGCATAACCAATTGGATTATAACTCTCCTTAGCCCGTCTTAGTCCTTCGATGCCCATGTCATCCTCTCTGTTGACAATTTTAGCATCCTCATACGAATTAAGTAAAAACTGCTGATTTATAACCTGATATATACCGGGGATATTGGAATTGCCTTTTTCGATGCTAATAACTGCCATCTTCTCCCTGCTGTTATAAGAGCCGATTGTAAAGGCTTCCAAAACTTCATCGATAAAAATACCGCCTACTCTAAAGGTCACCTTATCACAGTTACGCAAAATATCAATAACTCCATCCTTTTCAACAAGAAGCGTATCTCTGCTCTCTACACCTTCGGATAATCTGGTCTCCACCCATTTTTCCATAAAAATTTCAAGAAAATACTCATCGACACAGCACATGGTCTTATACTCCCATCTGCCCTCATACTCCTTCATGAATTTGTTTATAAGATTTCTCTTCTTCTGGTATTTCTTACCCGGAAGAGTTCTAAGCTCTTCAGCATCATAGAGATAATCCTTAAGGTCACTTTCCTCTTCTACTATATAATTAGGATTGTTCAATAATCCCAGCGCGTCAAGCGCATCTTCATCCGCCAGGTCTATCCTGAGCGGGCTGTTCAGTTCATCGTTAAAGAATTTCTTCAACAGTTCAAAGTACCCGGGAAGCTCCACTTCTCTGCAATAGGGCATCGCCGCAAAATTTCCTGCTTCATCCTTCATAAGAATAATTGAAGCCTCGTCCTCTATATATACCTCTGTGTTATATAAATTCTTCCAAATATAAGTGTCAAGAACTGTGCTGTCACATGTCTTATTTCCTCTTAGTGCATAAATCTCCGAAAGCTTTGCAGCCTCTTCAAATGACGGTTTGTGGAATGTAAGCTTTTTATCCATGACTTTTTCTCCATATCGCAATATTGCCGTTTGCACTACTTGATTGCATGCAATCAATATATATTATTATTCGGAAAATGTCAATTTATTATTATCTCATAAAATTCCTGATCGTGATTGCTACTGATGCTACTACATAACAAATCCCGAAAAATGTATTCAGCATCCATCCCTCGGGCCCGGCTGCTCCCTCGATGCCCAAAATCATCATTCCTGCGTATCCGGTCGCAAAG
This sequence comes from Butyrivibrio sp. WCD2001, assembly GCF_000424485.1. Taxonomy (NCBI): domain Bacteria; kingdom Bacillati; phylum Bacillota; class Clostridia; order Lachnospirales; family Lachnospiraceae; genus Butyrivibrio; species Butyrivibrio sp. WCD2001. The sequence goes on from NZ_AUJZ01000020.1 coordinate 40,820, forward strand.
CTGATAACACAGCAGACTATGACCATCAGCATCATTATGATGTCTAACTGCCTGTTTGTTCCGTTTGCAAACAAAAATGCCACAAATGCGGCAGTGCCGTAAGCAACGCCAAACATTCCTCCAATAAGCCCAATCATAAGCACTGTAGGTATCGTTCCTAAATCAAATGTCTTCCAATGCAAAACATGATCCAGTCCTATTGTGGATAAATATAAAAATACCGGGATTATTCTAAGTAACGGATATTTCTTTTTCATCATATGTCACCTTTTATTTTTTCATATACTCCATGATGTGTGCTCCATGCTGTTCTACTAATAATACAGTCAGCATCCGAAAAATGTTGCAATTAGTCGGTAATATGCATTATTTTGTATAGGAACACATGTTAAAAATCACTCTTACTGTGGAGGTGTAAAATGTTAAATAAACAGTATTTAAAAATAAATGTTATAGCTGCGATGTTTTCAGCTCTTGCGATTGCATTTGCAACAAGCGGATGTGGTACTCCCGCAGCTAAAAATAATACCGGTGAGTCCGAATCAACATCAGAAAAAGTTGAAGTTTCTACTGACAACACAAATGAATCCAGCACAGAAAATACTACAGAAGAGGACGACAACCGCGTTCTGTATCAGAGCTACCTGAATAACACGCTTCGCGTAGAGGGTAGCTATTTCCTGGAAAAATATCAGGAAATGATAGATCTATATGGCGAGCTGCAGGCATATTATTACGATGTTGATGAGGATGGAGAAAAAGAACTTCTTATCAATGAACCTTCCTACGGCTTTGATATTTTTGATGTAAAGGACGGATCTGTTTATCTTCTTACCTGCGGAGACGGAACTTCGGCTTTTTGCTCAGTTTATGAAGGTAACGGACATACATATATCAGCCACAGCGACTTTTCTCATATGGGAAGGCAGTACCAGGATCTGGCCAGATATGATGCTGAGGGCAGGATTGTCGAACAGATGAGCATCTATGCTGAGTACTTCGATGCTGAGGAAGACGTCTATAACGAAAACAGTGACTTCACCTACAATGGTAAGCCCATAACCATGCAGGAATACGAAGCCTACATGGATACTTACAAATATGTTGACCCTGATGTAATGGAAAAAGCAGTTTTTGATATGCCTGCTCCTACTGCCAAAGCAAAAACTGACTACAATATTTATGAAGAATACTACACCATCGTTGATCAGGCTGATCCGCTTAAATGGGATGGTTTTCAGCTGATTGACCTTGACGAAGACGGCACACCGGAACTATTCGCGACCTGTACCAATGAAAACAGGCCTGATCCCGGAATGCAGCCCTACATGATAGTCGGATATAATGATCAGGGCGTTGTTATGAATGATGATTTAGGTGACGGAGTCGCTTCAGCCGGAGGTTACAGAGGAACTCTCTACTATCTTCCCGGCACCGGCAAGCTGCTTGACAGCGCAATCCAGGCTCCTCTGGGCCTCCCTTCCGACACAATCTATGAGATGAAGGACGGCTCAATCAACTATACTCAATATGGCGGATTTGATGTGACAGAATACCCGGATGATGACGATTATAATAGCTGGGATCCGATGGAACACGGCGAATGGAATTGGATGAATGAACCCGTTTCAGAAGATGAATATAAGCAAAAATTTTTAGAGGCCACGGAAAACACTTCCGGTATAGCCATGAGTGAAATTGACTACATGGATAAGGAATCAATACTAAAAAAATTGAAAGAACTGATGTAGGGCAATCAAATCCTGCTGGCAAATATAGAAAATGTGCACTGGAATCCGGCTTTTCCAGACTCATATCTTACACGTAATCAGTTAAAGAGTAAAAGGGAGCTGTGTACAGGCATCTGCTTGGCCTGGTGCACAGCCCCCATAAGCTCAGTTATTTTTTGTAGTTGTAGGCTATCTTACTTTACTGTTACGCTTACCTTCTTCGCCAGGCCATTTCTTGAATATACATAAACCGCGCACTTACCGGCACTGACGCCTGTTACCTTTCCGTTCTTGTCAACCGTTGCGATACTCTTATTGGTTGATTTGTAGCGGAATTTTGCAGCATGGCTATCGGAAAGTTCTTTTTTCTTTCCTTTTTCAAGGGTCGTTGATGCCTTGATCTTGGAGGTCTTTCCTACTGCTACAGTTATGGTCTTTGTGGAAAGCTTAAGCTCTTTGACGTTCTTATATTTCTTATTGTCTTTTCCTGCGAAGTGAGCTGATACAGTCTTTCCAACCTGATTTCCATCACTGTCATATGCAACAACATAGAGCTTAAAGTTCTTCTTAAAGTTAATCTTCTTACCGTTTATCTTTTTTATTGTTACGGTGTTCTTCTTTGTTGTAGCTGTCGCTTTCTTGGGATATTTGTTTCCACAGTAGGTTGCGTATGCTTCATACTTTGCTACTCCCTTAGTCTTATCCCATGAAATTCCAATCTTTCCATCTTTCTGAGTTATCTTGACACCTGAGAAGAAAATGTCATTTGCTGCTTCATCAGCATATGCCAAGGCAAAGGTTGAAAATCCATCCAGGCTCAGCGGTATAGACATTGAAGTAGTTTTTGCTATTACTTTTGCAGCCTTGTTATGGATGTGAATCACAAAAAATTTTCTCTTTACTCCTGCAGGTGCTTTGAACTTGTCAGGCACCTGTATTGTGACTTTAACCACCTTTTTACCTGTTTCTGTAATCTGTCTTGCATTCCCCTGACCTACCTTAAGCCATAGCGAGATATCAAAGAACATGCCGACTTTACTGTTCTTGTTCTCATTTTTAAGAGCATCATCAGTAAGATTTTTCTCTTCCTCCGGAACAGTAGAATCAATATTTGTCATCTCCAAAGTAAGTGATACGTTATCACCGGCCGCGACCTTTGCCTTCTCTTCGTCAGTCATAACGCTTTGAGCAAGTTCAGAATCAAGACCTTCTACCTTTGCTTCAGGAGTATCATCCTTTTTCTCTACTTTTGTTTCGATAGTACTATCGTCTTTCTTTTCTTTTATTTGAACTTCTACGCATGACAGATCAGAGTCTTTATGTGAGTCATCTCCTACAACTTTGTACCATACATAATAGGTTCCAACATTGGTGGCTGTAGGGATTGATGTACTCCATCCGTCTGTTGGTGCTGTTTTTGCATCTTTGCCAAGTGCGTACTGCATGGTGCCACCTTCAGCTTTTCCTGCAGTTACAAGTTCCTGTGCAGAACCATTTTCAGTCAAATCAGCCTTTGCTGTAGGTTCTTTAACTACTGTAGCCATAGACTTAGCCGCCAAAAATTGAACTTTTTTATAGTTCAAAGCCTGTCCTGTAGTACTGATTTCTATATCTGCTTCGCCTTGAGTTCCATCTTTATCTGTCCATCCAGTACCTTTCAATGCATTAATTACAGGAAAATCTGTAGCCTTTCCCTTTCCTGAAATAACTACTGATTCAACATCAGAACCTATGACTAGCTTATATTTTGTCTCGTCTCCTGTTATTCCATAATTTCCATATACATCAAGACTTCCACCGTTAATCTGAGCACCTTTTTTTGCATATATTCCATTGCTGGTTGTCCTCATAACTATATTTCCGCTATTTTGGGTAAAAGCCGCCTGATCACACCAGATACCTTGTGATTTAGTATAGCTTGATGCCACAATTTCAAGAGTTCCTGTGCCATCTATAGTGACGTCTTTTGTACTGTAAATACCGCATGGTAAATTCGCAGTATGTGTATTTTCTATACTGTTATTTCCACTAATCTGGATTTTTAGAGGATCCTCACCATCATAATAAATTCCGCCATAATGAGGATTTGCTGCATTATCATTATGTCCTACTCCACTATAAAAGAAATTATTTAATGTCAACGTATTACTATCAGGAGCGTAACTCCAGCCATAATCGGATTTCTTGTTTTTAGTAACAGCTGTATCACCAACCCATAACCCATATGATTCTACCCATAAAGGTGTTGCATATATATCGTCCTTGGTTATTGAGATTGGTGCACCTAGTACAGTTTCGCCCCAGGTTGCATTATGAAATAGCCATCCGTCAAGCACTTTCCCCTCAGGAGCTGTCCAACCCGCAGGCATTGAAGTCAGTGCTTTTGATCTTTTGTTTGCATCGTTGACTACATAATTCGGATATTGAGGACTAGTAGAATCATCATATTTATATGTAAGAGTATGTGATGGTAAATATGGCGCAAACGTTATAACACCATTCTCTACACTTTGAACTTCAAGTCCTTCTGATAAATCCTCTTTAAATGCTCCTCTATTACGAAGACCATAAACTGTATTTGCTTGATCCACAAATACATAGTAGTTTCCGTCAGTACTATACGCCACTGTGTAACTATTTGTTCCGCTATTATAGTTTCCGGTTCTCAAAGTCAACGTACCACTACTTAATTCAGTAAGCCCCTCGATATTCCCAAATTTTAATGTTGCGGAGTCATAACTGATTTGATCATATACTGTTAGATGATTACCTTCTTGTAATGACGTATATGAAGTCGCCTTAGCTGTAATATTTACAGCAGGTGTCAACCATAATACCAAGAGCATCATCAAGAAAATTCCAAACACTGTTTTTATCTTCTTCATTCTCTAACCTCCTAACTAAAACAAGATTTTTTGCCCTCAGGGGACGGAGTTAATATTTCATTTGTGAGCACATAAAAAACCGCCGAATCTGACAAGGTAAATTACCCCTCAGAATTCGCCGGTTATCCATCATGAATATTGTATTTCATTTCATATGCCGCGCTGTTGCAGGGCATTAAAATATCGCAGTTATAATTTATAATCTGCTCTGAAGTGTATCCATTATGGGAATATACTGTCACATTTTTCTTTGAATAAATCACTCTTTTTCCTCAAAATATCTGACATAACCATATTACTCACCCCCATAAAGATTCTTCTATACAGATAGTTATCTCATAATTTTATAATACCTTTTTTTATCTAAAAAGAGCGTAAACTATTCTGAAAAGAATCTAAAAAAACATATGCCTTCCTGCGGACAAATATGGAAAATGTCCACATGAATCTGGCTTTTTCAGACTCATATCTTACATGTAATCGATTAAAGAGTAAAAGGGAGCTGCGCACAGGCCTCTGCTTGGCCTGGTGCACAGCCCCCATAAGCTCAGTTATTTTTTGTAGTTGTAGGCTATCTTACTTTACTGTTACGCTTACCTTCTTCGCCAGGCCATTTCTTGAATATACATAAACCGCGCACTTACCGGCACTGACGCCTGTTACCTTTCCGTTCTTGTCAACCGTTGCGATACTCTTATTGGTTGACTTATAGCGGAATTTTGCTGCATGGTTATCGGAAAGCTCTTTCTTCTTGCCTTTTTCAAGGACTGTGGACGCCTTGATTTTAGAAGTCTTTCCGACAGCTACAGTTATGGTCTTTGTTGAGAGCTTAAGCGTTTTGATGTTCTTATATTTCTTGTTGTCTTTTCCAGCGAAGTGAGCTGAGACGGTCTTTCCGACCTGATTTCCATCACTGTCATATGCAACAACATAGAGCTTAAAACTCTTCTTAAAGTTGATCTTCTTATTGTTTATCTTCTTTAATGTTATGGTGTTCTTCTTTGTTGTAGCTGTTGCCTTCTTGGAATAACTATTTCCACAGTAGGTTGCATATACTTCATACTTTGCAACACCTTTAGTTTTATCCCATGAAACAGCGATTTTTCCATCCTTCTGAGTTATCTTTACACCTGAGAAGAAGATGTTACCTGCTTCTGTATCAGCTTCATCAGCATATGCCAGAGCAAAGGTTGAAAAACCATCCAGGCTAAGAGGTATGGACATTGATGTAGTTTTAGCTATTACTTTTGCAGCCTTGTTATGTATATGAATCACATAAAAGTTTCTCTTGACTCCTGCCGGTGCCTTGAGATTATCCGGTACCTGTAAAGTAACTTTGATCACTTTTTTACCTGTTTCAGTCACTTGCCTTGCTTCGCCCTGACCTACCTTAATCCATAGAGAAATATCAAAGAACATGCCGACTTTACTATTCTTATTCTCATTTTTCAGTGCATTGTCAGTAAGATTCTTTTCTTCTTCCGGAACAGAAGAATCAATATTTGTCATCTGCAGCGTAAGTGATACGTTATCACCGGAATTAGCCTTAGCCTTCTCTTCGTCAGTCATAACGCTTTGGGCAAGTTCAGAATCGAGACCTTCTACCTTTGCTTCAGGAGTATCATCCTTTTTCTCTACTTTTGTTTCGATAGTACTATCGTCTTTCTTTTCTTTTATTTGGACTTCTACGCATGACAGATCAGAGTCTTTATGTGAGTCATCTCCTACAACTTTGTACCATACATAATAGGTTCCGGCATCGGTGCCTTTGGGGGTGGATGTGCTCCAGCCATTTGTCGGAGCTGTGGTTGCGTCCTTGCCTAATGCATACTGCATCGTGCCGCCGGAAGCTTCGCCGGCTGTCACCAGTTCTTGTGCCGCACCGGTGTGGGTCAATTTCTTGGCTGTCGGAGCAGTTGTTACGGTTGCAGCTGGTTTTTTGTAAGGGAACAATAATTTTTTGTAGGATCCCAGGCTTCCACCGCTTGTATTTATGGGGATTTCTGTTCCATCACCAGTTCCTTCTACTGTGGACCAACCCTTGCCTGCGACAGAATTAATGACCTTTTTATTAGTATAAATTGCCCTTGTTGTACCAGTTATGGTTACGGAAGTAATGTTTGAACCGATTTCTATATCATAAGAACCGCCCATGTTAATCCCATACTTTCCACCTTTCACTGTCACATTTCCACCTGTAAAACTATGTTTACCATTATGACCGGAAATTGCAGCATCATCATCATTACTGTCGTCCTCCGCTATCGCAGTAACATCACCGCCTTTTATGCTAACACCATAACCAGCAACAATTCCTTGTTTAGCTCCCTTCGCTTCCACAGTTCCACCATTTATGACAACTTCAAATTTAGCGTTTATTCCGCTAGAAGAATCTCCCAATGCATTGATTGTTCCGCTATCGATTTGTACGCCTCCACCTCGCATATAGATTCCGGATGATGTTCCTTGTGTAGTAAGGGTACCATTACCTGAGAAATTAAATTTACCATAATAGTCATAACCGCCACACATTCCAATACCGATGTCATTCCCGGAGATAATGTTATTTCCACTTAATACAATATTGAGGGCATTATTGTTATTTTTATTATAATAGATTCCTGCCTTACCCCAGCCATCCTGGAAGTTATACCCACTTGTAATAGTCGCATTATTCAGGGTAAGTGTGTTGGAAGCCACGTCATAGCTAACTGTTGGCGTAGCCGCTCCTGTGATATTCGCTGCATTAGCGCTTGTCACCTGCACGTTGTTGACCCAGAGGGTGGGGTAATCATCAGCATACGCCGTCAAACTCATCCCCGGCATCAGCCCAAGCACCAGCGCCAGGCTGAACAGGAATCCTAAAAAACTTTTCTTAATTCTCACAAGCTATTATCTCCTCGTATATTAGTTTTATAAGTTAATAAGTTATATATTTACTCTTAGTTTTAAGAGCATATCTCTGTTAATTAGGAGGAATCCCTCCACCCTTAAGAGCATTTGTTCTACGCACCTTGAAAATAGATCAATCGGTTTGTTAATGCCCATGATATAATTGCCCACAGTGTCAATCAGGTATAAGTTCTGTTTTCTCCTGTTGGGTCTGTTTAGACCGCTTCAAGTAAAGTCTGTTCCCCTGAGCCGAAAGTTAGCTTCAAACCGCTGGCTGTTTGCTGGAGACTTAGGACTGCCTTCTAGCAGTGAGGTTCGCATCAGTCCATCACCAGCTGGATTCTTATACGCGAGGATGTTGATGCTTCGGTGTCGTGGGTATTACCAAACCGATTGACCACAAATATTGGACAAAGGAGGTGATATTGTATGAACCCACTTTACGTCGGTATTGATGTAAGTAGCACAAACAACGTGGTTTACTTTATGAAGCCCGATGGAACCAAAATCAAAAACTTCTCTGTTCCAAACTCGAAAGACGGTTCCAAAAAGCTTGTAAAGGATGTCCTGTCGGCACTTACTTCTTATAGCCTCACAGACGTCATCTTTGGGCTTGAAGCCACTTCAGTCTATGGTGACAATCTCGTCTGTTTTCTGAGAGAAGACGGCTCTCTTACGCCGTACAACCGCAAAATACATGTCCTCAATCCCAAGCAGGTTAGTAAGTTCAAAGAATCTTACAACGATCTGCCTAAGAACGATTACGTGGACTCCTTTATCATTGCGGACTGCCTGCGTTTTGGAAGAATCAACAAAGAGGTGTATCTGGATGACTATCGCCACAAAGCTCTCCAAAACCTCACACGCGCACGTTATGTCACTGTTCAAAACCTGACCAAGGAAAAGCAGCGTTTCATGAACGTGTTGTTCAAGAAGTATTCTTCTTTCACACAGGAGAAGGTGTTCTCCGATAAATTCGGAGCTACAGCCTTAGCTGTCTACGAAGAGTTTGACTCCGCAGACACACTTGCCTACATGGACTTACATGAACTGACGGAATTCCTTCAGAAGAAAGGAAAAAACCATTTTTCTGATCCGGAAGCCATCGCCAAAGCCATCCAAAAAGCTGCCCGATCATCCTATCGTTTGCCTAAAACGGTAAACGACTCTGTAAACCAAGTGCTTGCTATATCCATAAGCTCCATAAAAGCACTGGAGTCACAGATTAAGGAGTTTGATAAGGCCATTGCTAACCAAATGCAGTTGATTCCGAATACACTTACTTCGATCAAAGGAATCGGACCAGTATACTCTGCAGGAATAATCGCAGAAATTGGTGATATCAACCGCTTCCCGAGTCAGGAAAAGCTGGCAAAATATGCCGGACTTGCCTGGACTCAACATCAATCCGGTGGATTTGAGGCACAAAATACTCGTCTCATAAAAACCGGAAACCGTTTCTTAAAGTACTACCTGGGCGAAGCAGCCATGTCTCTTGTAAGATGCGATGCAGAGTACAGCCGCTTCTACCACCTCAAATATAATGAGGTGAATAAGTACCAGCATAAACGTGCACTTGCGTTAACTGCCCGTAAACTTGTGCGGTTAGTCTTTCGACTGCTGAAAGACAATCGTCTATACGTAGAAAGGTAACTCATCCCTGTAGATGAGGATTTTCCGTCTACGCCCGGCCATGTAATCCTCTTTTTTTACGCAGATCGGCGGGGCTTAGGTAGGTGTTTTTAACCTTTTGCGAATGACATAAAAATAATGCGAATTTTATTCATTCCTGGGTTGACATTTCACCGCTGGACTT
>NZ_AUJZ01000021.1:0-49209 GCF_000424485.1 Butyrivibrio sp. WCD2001
CTAATACTTTAAAACACCCTACAGCTGTATAATGAAAAAGGCTGTATCGTGGCAGTAAGGGCCTGGCTTATCGCTAATGCGAGTTCACCTCACCCTCTGACGGTACAGCTTTTTGATTGCCGGATAATCCTCTGGCTTATTTGTCATGGCTATATGTTAAATACCTGTTTCGGTTTGTCAAAAATACAAGCTGTCTACTGAAAGTTTATAACTGTCTTATGGAATTCCATATCTGTCATAATTGGTATATCAATTGTCTAATTTGATTCCACCAATTCCATAAATCTGTCTACAAAAAGTCCTTGATTTTTGAACCGGTTTACTGATATGACCAGAATGTACAATTTCATCTACAGAGATACCAATGAATCCGTACAAAAAGGTGATACTATCGTTAAGATAGGTTATTACTTTAACGAAGGTACCTTTGCACAGAGCTCTGTTTTTGATATTACAGAGGGAGTCTTCTATGTTGACGATCTGACAGCTCACAATATTCCTGACGGGGTAAGAGAGGAATTAAAAACCTTTGCAGAAAGATATCATTTGGATGAATGGAATAAAATACCTGTAGATGAGCCTACCGATCCTGATAGCACCGCAAACTATGCATGGCGCCTTGTATTTGTGACCGAGAGCGGCAATACCTGCTCCTACTATGGCGGGCTTGGGTATACAGATCCCAAGGGTTCTTACGATGCTATGTCAGAACTTACAGCAATGATAGAGACAATATGAATTTATTGATTGGAGGAACCGAGGATGGAAAAAAAGAAAAGTAGACATAGTCTGTTATGGGCTGTCATTTTCTTTATTCTTTGTTTTGCAAATAGCTGGTGGAGTGACACGCTGTTTGATAACCTATTTATTTTCGCACTATTGGTATACCCAATACTTTTAATCATACTGATTGTTTGCATTGTCAAAATCATTAAAGACTTAAAGGGAGAAAGGACAGTTCAGGGCGGCCTGGCATTGGTTTTGCTTATAGGAACATACTCTGTGTGTTCCCTTTTCCCTTTTGGGGCAGTCAAAGTAAAGGCTGACTACATGCGCCTTACGCCAATGAGACAGGAAGTGGTGGACAAAATATCTAGCGGAGAAATTGGCGGATCATCAGCTCTGGTCAACCTGCCTGCCAAGTATAAACGGGCATCAAGTGATGGCACGGTCTATGTCTATGAAAATGACAAAGATGGTATAGAAGTGGGATTTTGGGAATTCAGAGGGATGCTATCCGGTTCCAGAATTGTGATGTATGCTGATGGAGGTGAAGCGCAGATCCGAGACAATGAAGGCGGACATCCCGTTGTATCAGTAGAGTCCTTAGGTGGCAACTGGTATTATGTAGTGACAGATTACTAATAGTGGGCAGGGTGAGACTCGAACTCACGCTGTTTCTCTTGTCAGGGTTTTACAGACCCCTGCCTTCGCCGCTAGGCTACCTACCCAAAATGATCCCCACCGGACTTGAACCGAGTATCCCAGCCTTGAAAGGGCTGTGTCCTAACCTTTAGACTAGGGGACCGTGCACGGAGCCATGTTTACTCACAGCTCCACTATATAATTTTATATTAGGCGCTGACTTGCGCCTGAATACCGGTATCAATAACAATAATGTCATCCATAGGAACACCTAAAACACCGATAAGACAATCCGGCATCCTGACGCAACTTTGCTATGTTTTTTCCGGTTGCCACCATATCAATGGCAGGAATTGTAACCATGTTGATCTCCTTTCCTTTCTGCAAAAAAATACCGCCTGCCTCATCAAAGGTAAGCGGTACGCAAAACATGTTTATCTATCTGCTCTGATCCTATTGTCTTTGGATCCGTGCTAAAACAACACTTTCTCGCATTTGCCTATCTTTAAATGAGCGCATGAAATCAAATCCCCACTCATATTTATACTGGAGTGCTGATTCATAACTTTCATTATTCAGGCAATACATGCGATTAATTGTTGTCATGTCTCTTTCCTTTCCGGGAGCCTTCTGTCTGCTCCGCTTATCTCTTTCTATATCATATAGTAACACCGATATACTTAGCAGTCTATTATACTCGTAGTATAAAACTCCTTAGTAAAAAAGCCCCTCCGCCATTTAACACCGAAGCTCACTCCTTCCAAATACAATAGCCCAATCCTTAAACAGAATTATCCTTTTTTAGCTTCTGACTCCGACGATATAAAGCAAAACTGATGCAGATCGCCGCAATTGAAATAATCAGACATGTATACAGAACCGGTCTCAGAAGGGTAGCATATTCTGTTTCCTCAAAGATTCCATCCATATGCAGTTTTATTGAAAAATAGATCCAGTAGGCCGTAGAAGCAAAAGCAACAATCCATAAACCTACACGAATCACAAATAATCTCTTTATCTCTGCACTTATTTTATCCGACATCACTCGTCTCCTCAGAATAAGATATTCAATAATCACGATACCAATATTATAAGCTAATCTAACCTAAATCCCAATGTCAAAAAGAGCTCTCAGATCATATGTCTGAGAGCTCACATAATACCTAATCTTGTTATTTATTTTAATTTCTTAACCTTTGCCTGTTTTTGAAAAAATGCCACGCCATAACACAATATCTGTTCATATCCATATAGGCCTTCAGCATACTTCATGTCAATTATCTGTTGAATTGCTTCATTGCAATCTTTATCCAAATCCGATTCCTTTTTAGACTTCTTCGCCTCAATAATGATTGCCCTTCGATTCTTTTTATCCTTCAATAAGATATCCGGTCTGCCCAAGCCCTTTTCCTTATTAGATTCGACATTGTAGCCTCTTCCAACAAAAATACCTGCAAGGAATGCATGATAATAATCTTCATGATAGTCGTTATAACTAATTGTATTCCATAAAAGATCTGATATTATCTTAGTTGCTTTATCCTGATTGTTTTCCCATAATGCCAATAACAATTCAGAAATTGATTTCTTATCAGCAGTATCATTAAAAAATTCCACGACAGTATCTTCAAAAATCGTCGCTATTTCCATATTTGGAATACGAAGCGATACTGTTTCCGAGGCTTCACTCTGATCAGCCTTTGAAACATATCCGGTCATCAGAAGAACACTCCACAGATTATCTTCTGATGAATGTAATGTATCATATGTTAACTGATCCGTTATCTTTGATATTACAGATCCGCCGTTTAACAATTCTTCAAATTTATCAGCAACATCAAAATCTGTACGTTTAACAAATGTAAGCAAAATGCTGTTATGACTTGTATTTTTCCAATAATTCTTAGGTAATAGATTAGTATCCTTTTTCAGATCTGAAAGATAATTTATCACATCCCAGGGACAATATAGCGAATTGCTTCCAAAAATATATCCGTTATACCATTCTCTAACTGATTCCTTTACATCCTCTCTACCTGCTGCAGCAAGAATTTCATCAACATCCTTATCAAGGAACCCAAAATATTTAGAAAAACCCTCATCTAAAACCGAATAGGATGCAAAATTATTTGTTCCAGTAAATATACTCTCCTTAGCAATGCGAAGGCATCCTGTTATTACAGCAAACTGCAAAAACTCATTATCTTTAAGAGCACTACTCATTATCCCCTTAATCACATCGAGCATCCTTGAATAGTAAGAATTCTCTCTTGTATCCTTTTCACTGGCTTTCGCAAGCGGTACATCATATTCATCAATTAGGAGAATTGAATTCTTACCATAAACAGCATTCATCATTCTCATAATTGTTTTCAGCGAATTCTTTACATCCGCTTCATCAGCTTCCTGAGCCTTAAGCTTCATAAAAATTCGTTCATCATCTTTATCAACTACTGTATCAATAAAAATTGGTGCAAGCTCTTTACAAAGATCTGCCAGCTTGGTCTCCAGCATTTTATATGCACCTTCAAACGTCTCAGCTTCCACGTCCTTAAAGGAGACAAATAGCACCGGATACTGATTCATCCACGTCTTACAAAAGTCTTGATGCCCAGAGATATCAAGACCATCAAACAAAGTATGACTATCCTTCCTAATATTGAAGAAGTTTTCCATCATACTCATCATCAATGTTTTACCGAATCTTCTAGGTCTGGTAAATAAACTTACCGCATTATCAGTATCATGCACAAGCTCATATAAAATCTCGGTCTTATCAACGTAATAATTACCGGATTCTCGGATATCTCTAAAATCGGATTTACCTACACCAACTTTAAACTCCATCTTCTGGCTCCTCTACATCTATCTCTGTTCTATGAAAATTATAAAATTTATACATAGCTCTTTCAAGAAGTTAACTTACCCATATCGGCATTTTTTGCTATTTTTTGCAGGTAATGGTACATTCTCTAACTCCTTTACAATCCCCCATACATATCTGTTTGGGAGAATTCCCCCACTTAATTAACTTTATCTAGCTTCTTCCCTGAATCCAAATATGATTCTGTATGGCTTAACAAATTGATCCTTAGCTTTTAGTACATCGGGCGTTATGGGTCTAGCAATACTACTAGCCTTTACCTTTTCGTACCATGCCTTAACTTCACCATCAAATCTTTCCATTTCTTGTAAATCTGTTTGTATTGCAGTCATTGCGTGCCTCCTAAAAATTTAGATTGCGGTCAACTTCTGTACATCAAAGCACCACTACCACTGCCCACAATTTAACAAATTTGTTGTCCAATAAATACACCTTGCTGAAAATCAATCCAATAGTGAAAATAGCATCCGATCTATATTCATAGCTTGCCTATAGGTTTCCGGTATAGTCAAGAATGTCTCTTTTGCATTATTAAGTATAGTGATCCAACCACGTTTCTCGTTCCATGGTTATCCGTAAGCCCCTGATCATCCATATATGAGAGAAGGGCGAACATCTCCATCCTAGTTGCATTTTGGGGGTCTACATCATTTATACGGACTTCATATTTTCCCACTTTTACCACAGGCTCTGCTTCAGATACTCGATTCACACCATATTGAACACTTTGATTCCAATAGTAATCAGATGCTAGTGCGTTTATTTCCATTATGAAAATCGCCTCCTTCTAGCAAAAAAGCGTGCCCTTTCATAGGATGATCCAATCCATTGAAAAGACACGCATATCCATTGCTATCTATTTTATCGGTAAAAACACTTAGAATCTTTAAAGTATTATTTGTAGTCTGCTCCTTTCCCATCAGTGATGATCATTCCAATAGTCTTCAGCTGCGTCATAAGCTTCGTCTTCATCGTCGTAATCATCTTCGTAATCATAGAATTCTTCGTACTTATCATCAGCAAAATCCTGAGCAGACTTGTAACTGTAAACATCATAGGAATCATATGTCTTCTTGGAGCTTGATGATTTCTTAGAACTCGAATATGACTTCTTGCTGCTGTATGATGAACTGCTGCTTGATGACGTGGAAGGTTTATGTACATAACAGTAGATGCTGCCTGTACTTCTCTTCCTGGTACATCCTGCCTTAGCACAATTACTTACAGTAGTACTTGAATAAGACTTAGAACTGCTCGAATATGAACTACTTGAAGAACTCGTCGAAGGTTTATGCACATAGCAATAGTAACTTCCGGTACTTCTCTTTCTGGTACATCCGGGCTCTACACACTTACTACTATATGCACCTACGCTCATGGGTATACTTCCGAAAATGGTGATTGCTACAGCGACTACTGTAATGAAAGAAATAATTGTCTTCTTCATGATCCCGCCCTCCTGAACTACTGCGAAAACGGTGTGGTATCTCTATATACAAGATAGACCTTTTATATTACCAATTATATATCTGTTTTGGAGAATTATGTATTCCTATTTTTCTTTATCCTAAACTGTGCTAATCATCTTACATTTTTAAACTCTTTCCTCATCTTCTCCACATGCTTTTTCTGCTCTATTCTGTCACTTCCAGTCGTATCGAATTCCATCAGCCCGATAATGTCAATATAAAAATAGAGGGCAGACGAAAAACATCTGCCCTTAGTCATTATCTTTTCTTATATTTTATCCCCTTAACAGGCTTGCTCTTTTTTAAGAGCTTCACATACTTGTCATAAACCTTTTTGGGAATGGATGCGGTTGCCCTCTTTCCAATATTTCCAAAAGCCTTTGTTCCAATCTTATTAACCTTTTTACCCGCAAATTTGATCTTTTTGAGATTTCTGCAGTTATAAAATGCTTTCGCGCCTATCTTCCTTACATTCTTGGGTATTGTTACACTCTTGAGACTGGAGTTGTTACTATAAGCCCCGTCGCTGATCTCAGTTACCTCATATCTGTACTCCCCTACTGCTACATAAGAAGGGATACTGTTTCCACTACCCTTAACAATAGCTGCCTCTGTGCCATTTACGACAATGGTCTCACCCGACACTGCAACATGCTCACCACTATAAAAATCTGACACAGCAGTTGGGTTAACAACAGATTTTGCAGCCGTATTCTGAGAAGGAACATTGGTACTATTAGCCGTATTGCCTTGCGCCGACTCAGGCCCGCCTTCTGATACAGCATTATTCTGCTGTTCCATACTGTCATCATCAGCAGCCACACCACCTTCAGCAGCAGTAGTTTCCGTAGCAGATGATGAAAGCGCATATTTAGTGCCATTTGCAACAGGCGGTATCAAACCACGATAATAAGCGGTAACATCTGTTGCACTCCCATTATAATGAACATGATAATGATTCTCCATCTGTTGATATGTTTTTAAAAAATTATCATAAGCCGGTGGATAGCCATCCCCATTATCATCCCATGTAGCATCTACTTCATACCACTCGCCATCTTGTAACTTCACAAGATTCCATGCGTGGTCCATCCCCATTGACCGTCCATACTGGAGAACACATTCGACATTACTCATATGGCAAAGCAAAGCAAATGCTCTGGCATAACCTTCGCAAACAGCCCCGCCCTCAACTAATGCCCCATACGCCACCTGTTTGTTAGTAGCATTAGAAACATACGAACAATTATTAACCAAATGGTCATGGAGTACCCTAACCTTCTCATTATCCTCACATCCCGCAACAGAAGCTGCAATACCTGCTGCCTGATTCAATGTAGCATTAACAGCATCAGCATCAACAATCATAGCCGTGTTATTCGAATTTACTCTCGAAAATAAAGCCGGATGGTCCATCTCATACGCATTTCTTGATATATTACAGTCCTCATTGCTAATGCCATACTGCTCATCCGTAATACCCATTTTTTCATCAATCTGATAAGCAAAAGGCCACCCATTACCTGTTTCTGCTATTATCTGACCTCTTACCCTATAATATTCCTTTAACTTAGGATCGAGTTGTTCATAATAATACCCCGTCTCAACAGCATAAGTATTCCAAGTCCTGGCATTTGCCATTGCATCAGCCTTAATCGGCCTTGATATAAAAGCTGCTGCCGATAAAACAACTGCGGCAGCAGTCAGTAAACACTTCTTCATAATTCCTTTCCTTAATAAATCACATTCTAAACCATTATCACCACAAATATATAGCTTATGATTGTTATTGTAAAGCCTTTTCATTAAAATCCTCCCGGTATATTATTATCCTAGGCTTTACAGCATTAACAAGATCATCAAACAGTTCGGAGTCCATGTCCAGAAGCTGCTTTGTCATTCCTCCGGTCTCATAACCTTTTCTATATCCAAGGCAATAGTTTGTAAAAAGGATTCTCTTTCCGGGATCCTTCTTTCCAACATCGCATCCCAGGCACTGAAACAGATCCTTTAGATTTCTGTCTGTCAAACTTCCATAATCGTTATAAAAAGTGTCTGTTTTATTATCCTGCAAACACTATACTTCAAAGGCACGCATTAAAGCTGTCGATTATGAAAATCCCTTCAAGTCCGTTTTCGTTGGTGGGAAAAACTACAAGAATATTTTTAACAATCAGAAGTACTCTTACGTGGTTATTACTACTTTGGATATAAAAAAATCACAGGTAAAAAGGCTCTAAAAATAACCATGAAAAATGGATATAAACTTTTAGAAAATAAAAGATGGTCTCACTACCAGGCGAAAAATGGAAAATCAGTACCATCCTTCAAGAATGGAAGAACCATTAATTTTTCAAACATCACGTTCATAAACATTGCTTACAAGGACAAAGAGGGCTACATCGGTTCGGCAGGCTTCAACACACAGCAATAGGTAGTGTTACAGTTCAGACCTTAGCTTGACACACAACCCTAACGATTAAAAATCACATATCAAAACGGTCTTCTTATCTCAAGCCAGGGTCTGAACTGTAACCGAAATCAGGCTTGAAACCATCCCTTCACGATCGCTATCTCCTGCACATATCCCTCATCATCATTAGGGGTCTCCAGGATGAACGGGAGGCCCTCGAAAGCAGGGTGCATCGCAAACCTCTTCATGGGTTCCATGCCTATCATTCCCTGACCGAGTTTTTCATGGCGATCTTTTCCGGAGCCTCGTTCATTTTTGCTGTCGTTGAAGTGAACTGCCTTAAGTCTGTCTAGACCTATGATATTGTCAAACTGTTCAAGGACGCCATCCAGGTCACCTGCGATATCATAGCCGGCATCCCAGGTGTGGCATGTATCAAAGCAGACTCCGATTTTGTCCTTGAGGTCCACGAGGTCAATTATTTTCCTTAGTTCCTCGAAGCTTCTTCCGACTTCGGAGCCTTTTCCTGCCATGGTCTCCAGAAGGACTGTGGTCTGCATCTCAGGCCACAGAGCTTTGTTAAGGCCATCCGCTATCTGCTCTATTCCGACATCCGCTCCCTGTCCTGTGTGTGAACCGGGATGGAAGTTGTAATATTGCCACGGAAGGTATTCCATTTTCTCCAGATCTTTTTTCAGCATATCAAGGCCGTTGGCCCTCGTGTCGGGATTTGCCGAGCAGAGGTTCATGGTGTAGCTGGCATGCGCCACGAGTTTTCCGAATCTCTTTTCAGAAAGGAGCTCTTCAAGCGCCTTAACGTCGGCGGGATCTACATCCTTCGATTTTCCTCCCCTGGGGTTTCTCGTAAACCACGAGAAGGTGTCTCCGCCAAACTCCAGCATCTGACGGCCCATGGCCTCATATCCATTTGTAACCGATAAGTGACAGCCTATATGAATCATTTAAATCTCTCCAAGTATTGTGTTATAGTGTCTTCATCAATCCTCAAACAGCTCATCCCCAACTATTATATTCTGAGCAATTCCGGAGTACTCGTTTTGCTTATAACCATTACCGCAAATAAGTGTGATGTGAATTGCTTCCTTTGCTCCGGTTTCATCCTGAAATTTCTCTATTCTATTCCGGATCTTTTCATATTCTTTTTTATCGAGCATATACTCTTTGTTAGTGAACTTCATTTCACAGATGTTTATTACACCATCCTTGCGGTATATTATGAGATCAATCTGAGCTCCTTTATCTCCTTCCTTACTTCTCCAGGAAAATTCATTTGTCTCAATGCCGCTTATTCCAAGCGCAGCCTTTATCTGATTAATATGATTCAGACATACTATTTCAAAAGAATTATCTCTCCAGGAATTATATCCCGGAGAATTTATATACTCATTCCATGAATCAAATTTCTTATTTTCTATAAACGCTATGGCAAAAAGAGTGAATGGATCTATAAGCTGGTAAACAGCATTATTCTCTTCTTTTGTATAATTGGAAAACCTACGGATAAATCCACACTCCTCAAGCTCACGAAGATTCTTGGTCAGTACCGATCCTCCCCCTATTGCCTTTTGTTTTGAGAGCTCCGTCCTAGTCATGCCTTCTTTCTTTTTCGCCAAAGTCTCAAGGATGGCAATATGCTTTTCAGGCTTAGCAAACAGCGAATGGAACAGATTATAGTATTCATTATGAAGCTCTCCATATTCCTTAAAACACAGTTCATTAATATTCTGTGCCAGAGAAAGCCTCGGATCCAGGCGGTTGAGATAATGCGGAACACCACCAAACACCATATAACTCTCGATCATCTGGCTCCTGGTCATGACCACTTCATTCATCTCAAAAAGTTTCTCACATTCTGCCAGTGTAAAGGCTACTAAATGAATACGTCTTGTAACCCTGTTATGAAATCCCTTTTTGGAAGTCAATAAATTAGTTATTATCCATGAAGTCGCACTTCCGCACACGATCAGCACCAGATCCTCCTGGGCAGATGCCCAGCTGTTCCAGAAATAATCCAAAGCACTTTTAAAGTCAGACCGTGCCGTGTCCATCCATGGCAGTTCATCCAAAAATATCACCCTTTTGTTGTTTATAGGCTCGCGATACACCTTATCACTTTCAAGCAATTCTCTCAGCCATGCAAATGCCTCAAACCAGTCCTTAGGAGGTGTCTTGCTCACATATCCACATGTCTTGAGACTCTCATTAAAGGCACGTAATTGTCCTTTAGTCTTTTCATCCGTAAGACCCGTGGTATAAAACGAAAACTGCTGATTGAAATACTCTCTTATCAGGTATGTCTTCCCTACTCTTCGTCTGCCGTATACGGCAACAAATTCCGGGCTCTTTGACTTGAGGCACTGCAGCAATACATCCTTTTCATGCTTTCTTCCAATTATCTTCATAAGCGCCCTCTTTTGATCATATTGCGCCAAAACATATTCTTATAGTATAGTTTTGGCGATTTATAATGCTTATTTACATTATAAATCGCCAAAATACCATTTTCAAGCATGATTTTCCGCAAGTATAGTCAACTCGATTAGATATCCAGAGCTACGTGGTATCCCCAGTAAACCGCGTTGGTAATTGTTGATACTCTTGAAGCATCGCAGATAACGCCGTCAGCTGTTACCCTGAGCGCCTTGTGGGATGTATTTAGGTCCTATGCATCCGTCGTTGGCGATGTCGGTTCCTCCCATGGGCGCTGAGAACATTCTGTTTCTGAAAGTCGTCCGCCCTATTGTTATCGGCTTTGTAAGATTGGGGAATTTTCGCTCCATATGTGTACCTCTCTAAAATGCAGTTACTGCTACATATTTTCTCTTATACTTGATTTGTTTCTTCGCCTGATCTGTGTCATGCATTCGCATTTTTCCTGATAACAATCGGCCAGATCGCCACAACAAAGAACCACATGATGGCTCTTGAGATGAAGTGTCCCCAGTGTCCGCCGAGGGCCTGAACGATTGTTGCAGGTGCCAGGAATTCTTTCCAGGAAAATACGATCATGAAGCCGATGAATCCGAGAATGGGAAGATTTTTGGAGCCTTCCGGAATCTCGTAGTGAATATAATGGCGTTCAATATAGCTTCCTAACAGAAGTCCGAAAAATGCACCGCATTGTTTGAATGTGTCGTTCATCATTTTTTTCGGATTCACAAGTAGCTCGCCATCCACATAGTCCATGGGATAAGCCTTTACCGAGATGTAGATAAGGGAAGCTATAACCACGAGAACTCCGACGATAGTCAGGATGTCCAGAGTTTTTTCATTGCCCTCGATTTTCTTCTCAACAACTCCGTATACAAGGATGATGATTAAAGTTGCACCAAAGCCAACGACCACGTCCTGCGGGGTATGTACGCCCAGGAAGTTTCTTGAAAATCCGGTCAGCGCGATCAGGATGCCGCAGGCATAGGTCAGCCATTTTCTCTTTTTATGCTGCCACGCTATCGTTGTGCCATAGACAGATGTCGCCTCGGTGGTGTGTCCACTCGGGAAAGAATACCCGGTTGCGGCAGTCTTGGAGTCTCCTGCGGGTTCGATCAGGTCGGAGCGGATCCAGGGTCTGTATGCGCATACCGTGAGCTTTAGAATTCCGTTCACCACGTTTGCGATGCCGAAGGTGTAGATGAAGCGATAGCCCCACTTTTTGTCCACGCACCAGAAAATGATGAACGGCAGGAACGGCATTACATCCACCGCGATTTTCGACAGCGCATTGAAAAATTCGTCAAAAGTGCCGCCTGTTGCGTTCCTAAGTTCCTGAAGCCATAACAAGTACTGAATATCCATTACAAATTCCTCCTCATTAGAATTTTTTCTTGTATAAGTACTTCTTCATATATATTTTTTGATTTCTTGTATTAGTCCTTCATCAGCCGGTAGCCAGTCAAGGGTGTCTATGTCGTCTTTGGTTACCCATTTTGCTGCCTCATGCTCGAGAAGTGAGAGTTCTCCGCTTTTCACAGTTGCAAAGAAGCAGTGCATATGCAGATGGAATGTTGGGTAGTCGTAATCGACGATGCTGATGAGGTCATGCACTTCTATGTCTGTCGCAAATTCTTCCTTTATCTCTCTTATAAGCGCATCCTCCGGGGTTTCGCCGTCTTCGATTTTTCCGCCGGGAAATTCCCAGCCGTCTTTGAAGTCACCATAGCCACGCTGGGTTGCAAATATTTTTGTTTTGTTTTTGTAGTCGTCACAGATTACGGCTGCTACTACGTTTACTGTTTTCATGGGTTATGTCCTGTTATTGG
Source organism: Butyrivibrio sp. WCD2001 (assembly GCF_000424485.1). NCBI lineage: Bacteria > Bacillati > Bacillota > Clostridia > Lachnospirales > Lachnospiraceae > Butyrivibrio > Butyrivibrio sp. WCD2001. Next base: position 12,412 of record NZ_AUJZ01000021.1, read on the forward strand.
GTTATGTTTTTTGGGCTGGGGCTAGTGTGCCGGGGCTCGATTCTGTTTTGTTGCTAGATTCCGCAGATGCGCAGGGGTTCGCCGGACAGTTCCTCATAGTGGATTCCTGCTTCATCTAGTTCCTTCAGGAAGCAGTTATAGTACTCCTCTGATGAGAACGGCTGCATTAAGGCTATGAAGAAGCTGTGGTTGATGCAGGTAATCTCACAAAGGATGTCTGTAATCTTGGATAGGGCTGTCACGACATATATCTCTTCGATGTAGGGATCAAGCGGGCCAAAGCTTCTGCCGGTTACATAGGATACGCAGATGCTCGCCAACGAAATATCAGGTGCGGGTGGCGTCTGCTGCATCTGCTGAATCTGCTTGATCTCATAAAGCGCGTTTTCAGGCTGAATCTGCAGCATCATCTGTCCGCGGGCTATTGTGCAAGCCTTAGTAATGTCGGTTAAGTCCCTGTTCTTGGGGAAGTCCAGTCTGCAGTCCCCCGCAAACATGCGGTAATTGTCATGATTTCCAAGGATTGCCTTGCGGTCGGTGCATATAGAAACAGTGACCGGCTTTTCATCATTCGTTTTATATCGTCTTGCCGCTTTCGCCAGCATAACTGAGAAGAACACGTTTGGACTTCCGTCTTTGTCCCTGCAATATTGCATGATTTGTTCTTCCGGGAGTTTCAGGTAGAATGCTCTCTTTTCATAGTCTTGTTCATTGACCAGGCGTAGGAAGTCTGTGATTGGTTTCTTTTGGTAGAATGGCTCTTCCACTTCTGTGAAATCTATGTCCTTGAAGGGGTCTCCTGTTTCTGATTCGGGTATCGTGTCGCCGGGCAGCCTGAATCCTTCTGAATTGAAGGTCTTCCCGGTCGCCTTCGAGAGGTACAGATACATTGCACTTTTTATGTAAGGCATGATCCCCGCCCCATCTGTCAGGCCATGATCTATCTCAAATGCAAGTCTTTTATTCTCGTATTTCCAGGCCGCGAGGTGATAGTTTGACTCTGCTGAGTTTAGTTCTATCGGCTCCCAGGTGTTACGTATTGTCATTGGAAGGTCGTTGGGGATGGGGATGAGGTCGGCCGGGTTTGTAGGCTGGCTGCATTTGCCTGCTTCTATTGGCTGGCCGCCGGCTCTGTTTTCTTCTGTTGTCTGGCCACCGCCTCTGCGCCCTACCTTCACATAGAAATAAGGGAACCTCTCTCTGAGCTCCTCTACCACTTGCCTTAGAATCTCACCATCTACTTTCTCTTTGAGCACAACTATCACACCCATGGTGTTGTGAGTCTCTGGTGATGATATATTTATTTGAGGTTCGTAGTATTCCGACATTTATTTCCCCTCATTATAGTGTTTGCTTCAGTCCGTAAATCCAACTCCTAATATTTTAACATTTTTACGACGACTAATTACCATTTCCTCGTAGGTTTTATATTTTTTAATGTATCCTGGTATGGCATATTCCGACCCTCTACCAAGATATTAGTGATAACAAATATTTCTTGGTACAGAAATTCTATTTAATTGCCAAGATAAGTCTATATTAAGATATATCTTGGTATTGCTTGTTCTAGGCACTACCAAGATATTTGTGGAAACAAAAATATCTTGGCATAGAAATTCTATTTCTTTACCAAGATAGAACCAAAACAAGTAATATCTTGGCACAGCTAGTTCCAGCTGCTACCAAGATATAAACAAATCAAAAATATCTTGGCACAAATAAGCCCTTTCCTTACCAAGATAAATCTAAAACAAGAAATATCTTGGTTCAACTTGATCCAAGCACTACCAAAATACTTACGAATACAACATTTTCTTGGTAAGGGGCCAGCTCCAAGATACCCCTGCGCTCAGGCGCGTCTTAAAAACAATGAGCTACAAAAAGCCTAACCAGCTTTTCATAGCTCATACACATTAACCTACATTATTCACATATACTCTCAAGCATGCACAGTAGCATACATTCTACCTTAAATATATGTAACTGTCTCTGACAATTCTTTTCTGCTGTTATGGTTATCGAGCGGACCGGCTCCTTCAGCGGCATATCCGAGATCGAGGAGCATCAGAATCTCTTCGTTCTCCGGAAGGCCGAGGTCTTTTGCCAGCTCATCAGGATCAAAGAAATTGAGCCAGCAGCTGTCGACGCCTTCATTTGCTGCAGCAAGCATAAGATGCGTTGCCACGATGGACGCGTCCTCGATGCCTGAATCTCTCTTGCCGCCGGGATATGTGAACACATTGTTCTTGTCAAAAGCCACAACGAGTACTGTTGGTGCTCCATAGCGGCACGGAGTAGCCTTATCAATTTTAGCAAGATACTCCTCCGACTCGATTACATATACATGCTGTTCCTGCAGGTTCTTTGCTGTGGGAGCAAGTCGTCCTGCTTCAAGAATTGTATTAAGTCTAGCTCTGTCAACTTTTCTGGTATCGTACTTTTTACATGAGTAACGATTCTTTACAACATCACTGAATTCCATATTATAATTCCCCTTTCGCTTGCTTGGGCCCGCCAATGGCAGGCATGAAAAGATACAATTGCATTATATTTTGCACAATGTAATTGCATCACTCTGTAATCATTTTTCAAGTATCGAATTCAATTATGAACTCCTTGCACGTCCAAATGCCAAGATATAGCTCAAGCAAAAAATATCTTGGTTCAGCTTGTTATGGGCTATACCTAGATACTCGTGAAAAATAATATTTCTTGGTTCAAAAAAGTCATTTCATTACCAAGATAAAACTAAAGCACGATATATCTTGGTATGACTTGATCCAAGTTCTACCAATATATTTGTGAAAGCAAGAATATCTTGGCACGAAAAAGCTATTTTATTGCCAAGATAAATCTAAAACAAGAAATATTTTGGTACAGCTTATTTAGACCACAACCAAGATATTCGCTTAAGGCAAAATTTCTTGGTTCCAAAATAGCAGTTCATTACCAAGAAAAAACAAAAATAAGAATTATCTTGGCATATACAGCAATTCCATTACTATTACCATTTCCAATACCAAGATAATTAGTAAGAAGCTCGGAACTACGCCTGCAAAAAAATAGAAAGGGGCTGCCGCGGTAGCCCCTTCCAATGCAATCGTATTTATTTATAACACTCAATAATTTTCTCGTATTTGAATTCAGCACTCTTGGCTCCGGCCTTTTTTATCTTTTTCACCATTCTGTTAAACTTCAACTTCTTGCTTGCGTATATCGTGATGGTTGCACCTTTCTTAATTTTTCCGAAGGCCTTGTCCCTTATGGTAAGATTCTCTGATTTAATGATTATTGTGCCAAGTTTTGAGCACTGGTAAAAGGCCTTTTTGCCAATGAGAGTTACTGTTTCCGGAATTACGACCTTAGTGATTTTCTTATTAGCGTTAAGGGCTTTAGCGGATATAGATGTTACTGTATACATAATGCCGTTTTCATCCGTTATAGTTGCCGGAATTGTGAGCTTTTTGTCCTTCTTATTATTTTTTAATCCCGCGAAAGCTACTGTTGCAGCGCCTTCAGTATTGGAAGTAACTACAAACTTGTAATTATTCATGCCGGCAACTTCAATCAGTGTGCCTATATCTTTGGGTTTCTTAGCCTGGTCATTGTTCTGGTTTTCGTTCTGTTGAACGGTAGGCGGATTCTCCTGCTTGCCTCCATTGGAGGATCCTGACTCTCCGCTATTTCCTGCCCCTGATTCTTTTCCATTTCCTGAACCGGACTCTTTTCCATTTCCTGAGCCGGACTCGCCGTTATTTCCGGAGCCCGATTCTTCCTCGTTGTTATTAGGTTTTTCTTCCGTATCAGAAAGGTTGATTCCAGTATCCTTGGATAGCGGTTTCGGCTTGCCGTTTACTTCAATATCAAGAAGCAAAGCAAACCAGTCATCTTCTGAAGCATAGCCGTTATATTTCACCTTTACGGTTTTGGAATTAGTCTGAGTTATCTTAAAGCATTTCTCAGATTCCGGATCATACCCATCCAGTGACCATTTGTAAGTTATGTTCTTGGAGCCGGCGTTCTTGATATTTGCCGTAATTGTCTTCTCTGCGGCAACACCTCTGACAAAGTACAATTCCTCCGGAGAGTAGGTTACTTCATACAAATCCTCCAGATAAAATTCAAGAGTCATAGTGCGAAGGTTCATCATTGTCTTTCCGGTCTTTGATTCCAAATAAAATTCCATATCTGCCGCATAAAGTGGATAACCGCAATCATCGTTATCAAGGCCATTCTCAGCAACAATGTTTGCAGCGTCATCCATCAGCTTTACAGTAATATCCTTACCTGTTTTGCTCACAGAAAAAATGTCATCTGCATAATCTCCGGAAAGATCCCAGGAAATCATGTCTGGATCTATGTTGTCAGAAACTTCCATTTTTACAGTGCGTGTCGGAAATTCTGTGCTTACTCGGCACGCGTCAGCAATATAGAACGCCGCGTCTAATGCAAAATTAATTGAAATTTCCCTCACCAGGGGCTCTTCCAGATCATCACTATATACAGTCAGAGTCAGCTCTCCGTACGCACATACCTCGCCGCCAAGCTGCCGCAAAGCATCTTCCTTTGTAGCAATAGCTATGGTGTCCCCGGTAGCAGAACCATCTATATACAGATATTTTTGTATGTCCTTGCTAAGTGTCCACTCATACTCAGAATCCGAAACGGTATTTTCAAGCTCCTCATCCATAAACACTGCAGAATAAGTGGGGCCTTCTCCATCACAGATAGTATCTTCATCAATTATCTCGCCAAATTCATTCGCAATTCCAATAGCATAATCAGAAAAACCTATTTCGTACGGATCTTCCTCTTCTGCATGAGCAGTCAAAGTGAAATCTCCGGCCCCTAGAACCCCAGGGCCTGAAAGTGCCAGAACGGCAGCGCAAACAATAGAAACCAGACGTCTCTTTTTCTTCATATTTATTTCCCCCAATGTCACAAAAAGAATCATGACTTAACGCTACAAAAACAATTATAAATTACGCCGGCATCAGAAAAATAGGCTAAACTATTAACAAAATTGCTTAGCCTATATTGTTCATTATTCAGTTTTCACGGCTTATGTACATATCAGTTTGAGGCCTTGAAGTTGTAGATCGGCTTCATGACGTCCACGATCTCCACCGACTCCCCTATCACGTCGATGATGTCGTCAAGGGATTTGTAGGCCATGGGGGCCTCGTCGATTGTCGCCTCGCAGACGGATGATGTGAAAATTCCCTTCATTGACTCCTTGTACTCCTCCATGGAGAGGTTGTTCTTCGCAGCGGTTCTGGACATGATTCTTCCTGCGCCGTGGGGTGCGGAGTAGTTCCACTCAGGGTTACCCTTGCCGATCGCAAGCACGGATCCGTCTCTCATGTTGATGGGGATCAGAACCTTCTCTCCTTTGTGGGCTGCGATTGAGCCTTTTCTTAGGATCATCTCGTCGGTGTCGATGTAGTTATGTATCGTGTGAAAAGACTCCCCGCCTGACAGACCTGATTTCTCAAGTAAAATCTCGGCCATTTTCTCGCGGTTTCTCTTGGCAAATCTCTGGCATATCTCCACGTCGTGAAGGTAGCCCTCAAGATATTTTCCTGTTAAGTAGCAAAGATCCTCGGGCATGGTTGAAGGAAACTCAACATACTTTTTATGGTAGAGCTCTTTAAGTGCAGCCTGGATCTCGCCTCTTCTGCCCTGCTCCTTGTAGGTTCTTATGAGTTCATCCCTCGCCTCGAGATAATCTCCTATACCTTTTGCAAGGTCCACGGCGAGTGTCTGATAGAGCTCAGCAACCTGTTTTCCTAAGTTTCTGGAGCCCGAATGGATTATGAGGTACTGGGTCCCATCGGCAGCTCTGTCCACCTCGATGAAGTGGTTACCGCCGCCGAGTGTCCCGAGGGATCTCTCGAGACGCTTGGTGTCTTTCAGCTGTCTGTAGCAGCGAAGCTCGGTTAAGTCGAATTTCTCGACTCTGCCCTCCCAGACCTCTCTTCCTGAAGGCACGGTAAAAGCCGCCATATCAAGCTTCTCAAGGTCAATGTTCTGTTTTCCGAGATTAACTGTGTACATGCCACAGCCCAAATCCACGCCCACGACGTTGGGCACGGCCTTGTCTGTGATGGTCATGGTGGTTCCGATTGTGCAGCCCTTCCCGGCATGGACGTCGGGCATGATTCTGATCTTGGATCCCTCGGTCATGGGGTAGTCGCACATTCTTCTTATCTGCTCGATTGCCTCGTCCTCGATTACCTTAGCGAAGCAAAGAGCAGTGTTTACTTTTCCTTTGATCTCTATTGTGTTCATTGGTTTTTTCCTTTTTGTCAGAGCCGGGAGTATTGCACGCTCTCGGCTGTTTTCTTTTTTGGGTCCCGGCTATGCGACTATTCTTTCATACCTTTTCGATGAAAGAACGCTCATCATGAATTTGTAGGGTTCCAAATCGCCGTCTTTTAACATTGAAAAGATCTGCGGATTGCAGCCTGATACAAGCGCCACGCCGCGGTCATTCATTTTTACAGGCTGCTGCTGATTGCGGCTCGACACGTTCCAGAAAACTATCTGGGGAAGCTTGAAGCCGTATCTTGCAAACTGCGCCTTCGCGTTCTCAAAATTGGTCATTCCGGAATTATTAGCACAGCAGTCGAACTCCATGTCGGAGATGATGTAGAGTTTCTCCGGCATATCAGCCTGCGTGAGTTTGTTGTTTACGGCAGTTCTTAAGATTAGCATGAAGGTCTTTTCGATGTCAGTGTTGCTGACTTCGTTGAACCGCATGCAGTAGCGGACTTTTTCCACTATGTCGCATCCCTTGATCTCCACGAGTCTCGGGTTCGCCGAGAAGGTGATGAAGTGATTATGAAAAGCGCCTGTATTTTTCTCTGCAAAATAGATGCCAAGTGACTGCGCAACTGCTGCCGGCGTGGGATTGTCCCAGCCGTACATTGAGCCCGAGCCGTCGACAACTACGAGGGAGTTCTCCGCGCCCGCAAAGTTCGGGAGCGCGTTCCAGGTAGCGTTCATCGCCTGTCTCTCTTCCACGCTGAAGTTTTTACCTCTTCTGTCTATCACGGGTGCGATTACATCATAAGGTGTGAGCGCGCCTGTATTCATGACTGAAGGGTCTGCCTGCGCTCTATTTATGAAAGCCTGATATCTCTCGCCGTCATTCCTGATGAAGGCCTGTCTGTACTTGTAGAGCGCCTTGGAGGGCTGCTTCTCGTAGTCAAAGGTGTAGTCCTTCTCACGGAGGTTGTTCTCTATAATCTTGATCTGCGCTCTGAGTGCCGACAGGGTTCTGCGGTACTCGGAGTCAGTCATGCCAAGGGCCTTCGCGATCTTCTTTGCATTTCTTATGGCTTCCTTGTTGCTTGCGTTGATGGAAGGGAGCCATTTTGCCAAGAGAGAGATGTCAGTGGTGGCGTTCATATCTGAGCGAAGTGTTTGCTCTATGTAGTTCATGACTTCTTTTTCCACAGGTGTGTCCATGAGCGCAAGAAGATCGTCGTATCTGCCGTACTCCGCAACGTTCGCGATGTTCTTTTTCACAGACTCAGGATCTGTAGCGGCGAGGTACTTAAGGATTACCTTGAAAACTCGTCTCTCACCGAGGCCGCCTCTGATGTCTCTTGCAAAGAAGAGCATTTTCATCGCAAGGTCCGCATCCTCAGCGTACGCCTTCACGAATCTGGTGATGATGTCTTCCTCGGAAGCTCTTCTGAGCGCGCCTATTGTTGCGAAAAGATCAAGGCAGTCGGACTGTGTTGAAACATAGGTAACTGCGCCGTTCTCTGTATATGTGATGTTTGCTTCTTTCTTTAAGAATGATAACATGTTGGTTTCCTCCTGTTGTTGCTCACAGATCTGTAGCTTCCATGAGCCGCTTTTCAAGATACTGTTTTTTACGCGCCGCGGGCTCTTACCCCGCAATGCCTAAATCATGCTACAGCTGACTTTTCAACGCGTCCCTAGTTAATTGCTGTTAGTATCTTCTTTTTTCAAGACACATACACCCTTCCGGGCTGGAGCGGGATTTGAACCCGCGATCACGGATTATTCATCCGGTGCTTCACCTCTTAGCTATCCTGTAAGTTAGTTGCTGTCTGTGTCTTTGTAACTCGCCAGGCCTGTTGTGACTTGACTTTGTGACTCGCCAGGCCGCTTGTGACTTGGCTTTGTCTTCGTTGTGACTTAATCATAGCGCAGTGTATTGGAGATAAAAAGATGCAGTTTGACTCTTTTCTGCGACCCCAATATAATGTTATAAATGGTTTAAATATGTTTTTTATGATGTAATATACATCCCCATAAAAGAGGCGCAATATGACAGAAAAGTATAAAATCTATCTTTCAGAGGATACAAAATCAAGACTTATAAATGACGCTGAACTCTTCGAGTTCACCAAGAATGACGAAAGCGTGAATCTCAACGCTTTTCTCAAGACGCTGATTGTGAACTACTTTGATCAGTATAGGCACGACAGCGAGGCGCTGCTCGCGAATATTATGCAGGATCTGAGCGAGCTTTCTTCTATTAGTAAGAAGGATGCAGCTTTTCTTGCAGATAAGATCGTGAGCACATATATCAAGGCCGATCACCTCCAGAGAGGCAAAAACTCCGCGCTCACCCTGACTGTGAGCGGGTCTTCTTATGAAATTCTGAAGATAATCGAGAACAATATGCTGGCAGAAACTTCTCTCTCGCAGTACCTCAAGGACATGTTCAATGCTTACTTGTCCATTCCGCGAAGCGAGCGAGAGTCCATCATTTTCAAGGACAGCTATGAGGATATTTCGCGGGCACTGAAGGAGCACCGGGTCCTCTCTTTCACAACCACAACCTCCGGCGACAACAAGGCTTACTATGTTGAGCCCTATATCATTGCGCCTTCCAAGGAGGAGCAGTGCAACTATTTACTGTGCTTTGACAGGCGCGCCAAAAAGCCCAGGACTTTCCGCATCTCCAGACTTAGAAGTGTCTTTGTGACCTCCGATACTTTTGCTGTTAATCCTGACATTCAGGAAGAGCTTCGGGAAAAGGCCCTCCGCAGCCCTCATTCCGTGGGTCTTACCGTGCAGGCTGTCGTCCGTCTCAACCCCTACGGCGTCAGAAAGTTCAAGGCAATCACCAAGAACCGCCCACTTGTCTCCAAGATTGAAGGCGACCTCTATTACTTTGATTGGCCCGAGCTCCAGCTTGAGGAGTACTTCAAGCGTTTCGGCCGCGACGCCATCGTAATCGAGCCGGAATCCCTGAAGGAGAAGATCAGGAAGTTCTATTATTATGGGCTGAGGGAATATAGTAGGTGAGGAGTTTATAGCTTGTTGTGCCAAGATACGATTGCTTTTCTTGTTTTCTTGGTAGTGTTCAAAACTTGTTGTACCAATATATGTTGACTATTCTTTATATCTTGGTAGTGCTTGGAAGCAGCTCTACCAAGATATTTCTTTTTTCCACTTTATCTTGGTAGCAAAAATTCTTTTTCGTACCAAGATTTTTGTATTATTCTTATTATCTTGGTTGCTCATGAAGTAGTCACTACCAAGATATTCTTCATTTTCACTTTTTCTTGGCATCAAAAAATCTTTTCCATACCCAGATCTATGCATTATTTATGTTATCTTGGTAACCCATGATTTCTGCATAAATCCACTTAGCAATTTTCCTTCGGAAGATTTACCTTTTTCCTTCCACATTCCACATTTCACAGTTTTTATGTAGTATAAGAGTCCGAGGGTATGAAAATTTTATAAGGGGAGCGAGGAATGAACAAAATCAAGAGAAATCTTTTATGTTTCACCACAGCTATGCTGTGTCTATTTTCAGTAATCGGATTAACAAACTTCACCGTTATTGCAGCAGAAACATCCGCGGCTCAGACAGAAACGCCTGCAGCCCTGGTTGCACCCACCAATCTTAAATGGAGTGATGATCATCACGCAATTTTCACAGTCGTAGATCAGGAAGCTTACTATTTTGTTTACTTGGAGAAAGATGGCAAAACCATCATGACCTGGCATTGGGGATGACCTGATCCATCCGAGGTTCAACAGTGACGGAACCATTTCATTTACGATCATGCACTTCAGTACTTTTGCCTTTGCTGAGAGACAGACTGTAGGTGCTGTTGAGCAGGGCTCCGACGGAAACAGCTATGAAGTTATCGGTACAAACACAATTGAATTCACTGGTCCGAAGAACAAGAATATTAAGAAGATAAACGCGAACGCAAAAGTAAAGGTTCCGAAGAAAGTTCTTAAAGCCTACAAGAAATTCCTTCCCTCAAAAGGCCTTAAGGGAAAAGGACAGAAGATCAGTTAAACATTTCCGCCGCGGTTTTCTGATAGATCAGATAATCCTCTTCCGAGAAATTCACGATGGTTATCTCTATCTCGTATTCGGCGTTTTCAGCAATCCAATCATTAACAGCGGCGAGGGCAACCTTTGCCGCTTCTTTTTTGGGATACCCGTAAACTCCTGTAGATATTCCAGGAAAAGCGATGCTGTGAAGGTCATTCTTTTTTGCCAGCTCCAGACTGTTCCAGTAGCAGTTACGAAGGTCCTTCGGATCCGAGGCACTGCCGCTGTAAATCGGTCCCACAGTGTGAATGACATGCTTCGCAGGAAGGTTGTAACCTCCCGTGATCTTGGCCTCACCGGTTCTGCAGCCGTTAAGCGTTCTGCACTCGTTCAAAAGCTCCGGACCCGCAGCCCTGTGTATTGCGCCATCAACGCCGCCTCCGCCGAGCAGACTCGAGTTCGCTGCGTTAACAATCGCATCTACTTTGAGTTTAGTTATATCGCCTGCATGATAATTTATGCTGCTCATTTTTCTTCCTTCCCTTCTGTGTTTCCATCTTCTTCAACAAGCACAAACATATCGTCAGGTTGCTTGCATCTCGGGCACACATCGATATCACGGATGCTTTTTCCTTCCTTCTCCTCATCAAAAATGTAACCACACGCTCTACATCTGTAAACTGCCATAAGCACCTCCTCAGTCATTTCCCTTAATTGATTTTGTCCCCATCGAATGCCAGCCATGAGACATAGGTGCCGGCAGCCATATTTTTCATATAAAAATCGCGAAGTGCTGCGTTTAGGTCGACGCCTTCAGGGGGTGTTTTTCCTTCTGAAGTGTACTCCTCCGTCAGCTGATTGATTCTCATGCTGATGATGGTGTCCAGGTACTCCTGCGTCAGTTTCTTGTATTCAATGCTCATGATTTTCCCCCAATTTTCTCTGCAGATAAAACATGCAGATGAAGCACATTATGATCTGAACAATGGTTGAACACGGCGTCGCAAGGCCGATTTTGAAAAGTGATACCGGCTCCTGCTTACTCATGAAATACGACACCGGAATCCTTATAAGGAACGCGCCGGCGATTCCCTGAAGCATGACAAACCTCGTATATTCCATGCCGTTGAAGAATCCAATGAAGCAGAATAAAAAGCATGTAAACAGGCAGTCGATGGCGTACGCCTTCAGATAATCCCAGGCCGCCATGATGACTTCCTTGTCATTAGCAAAAAGTCCCGCCAGAATATCGCCGTGGAAAAATCCCATGTAAAACATGACCACTGCAAAGATGAAAGACACGCCTATCGCATATTTCAGGCCCTTGAAGGCTCTGTCGTATTTCTTTGCGCCTCTGTTCTGTGATACGAAAGCGGACATTGACTGGGCAAACGCCGACGGAATCAGCATAATGAATCCGCATACTTTCTGCGATACGCCAACTCCCGCGGAGGCCACAAGTCCCAACGCATTGACTATTGCCAGGATCACAAGGAATGAAATACCTACGAGAAGATCCTGAAGCGCAACCGGCGTACCTATGAAAAGAATTTTTCCTATAATACTTCTGTCCACGCTGAAGCTCTGCCTGCTGAGCGTGAAGGGCAGCGTCTTTTTCCTGATCAAAACAAGCGAGATTATCACGCTCACAAGCTGCGCAGCCACCGTGGCATACGCCGCTCCGCGGGTTCCCATCTTAAAACCGGCCACTAGAACAAGGTCCCCGACAATGTTGCAAATGCAGGCAATCAGCACAGACACCAGCGGCGTGATGGAATCTCCGAGCCCTCTGAAAATACTGCCGATCAGGTTATAGGCTATTATTATTATGATTCCCATTCCGCAAATTCTTATGTACGCTGAGGTCAGGTCAAACGCCTCCTGCGGTGCGTTCATCGCCTTTGCAAGTCCGCTCGAACACAGGGGAATAAGTATTGTTAGAATCACTCCCAGCGATAGAAAAAGCATTATTCCGTTTGCGACAACGTTTCCGCCTTCCTCTCCTTTTTTTTCTCCAATCTTTTGTCCCAGGAAAACAGTGATGCCAAGGGACAAGGCGGTCATGAGGTTCGTGATTGTCTGCATTATCTGCGAGCCGGTGGAGACTCCCGAAACATCCGCGGACTCTCCGAATTTTCCTACTATCAGAAGGTCAACCGCACCGTACAAGGACTGCAAAAACAGCGCAAACAGCACCGGAATTGCAAACTCCAGCAGTGGCCTTAATATTTTTCCTTCTGTAAAATCTATTTGTTTCTCCATTTACTCCTCACTTATTGCACGGTCACTTTTAATGTCTTCGAAATACCGTTTACAGCATAATAATATATGTCACATGTTCCTGCGCCAACGCCCGTGATATTTCCGTTTTCATCTACAGCAGCAACATTCTCATCAGAAGATTTATAACGGAACATTGGTGCATGCTCTTTCATCTTCTTGGAATTATCATCGAGCTTTACAGATGCCTTAACCTTTGTCGTCTTGCCAACTTCTACGGAAACACTCTTCTTGGAAAGATGTATGGATTTGACATTAGCAAACTCTTTATTGTCTTTTCCGGAAACATGTGCAGTAATGGTTCTCCCGAGTTTCTGACCATTACTATCATAGCCCACAACATAGATCTTGAAGCTCTTTTTAAAATTAATCGGTTTTCCGTTAAGCTTTTTGAAAGTTGCGGTAGTTCTGCCTGTAGTCTTCATATTCCTTTGGGAAAAATCAGTGCCGCAATATGCCGCATAAACATCGAACTTTGATGCAGTGCCTTTACTCCAGCTGACTATGAGTTTTCCCTTCTTCTGTTTTACTTTGACTGATGAAAGGAAACGTGATTTTGCATCAGGTGTTTTTTCCTCGCTTGACTTTTTTATTATCCACTCGGCAGTCGCGGAATCCTTATAGTTGCCTTTGCCGGTGACAGTCACTTTATAAGTGCCGGGTTCTTTTGCTGTGAGATCTCCGGTTATGTCATAACAGTTTTCCGGAAGAACTGTGTCTCCGAGCATAACCTTTTCGACTTTAACGCTCTGGTCAGAACCAGTATATTCGGTGGTTGCAGCACTCAGTGTAACTGTTGCTCCTGCAATTGATTTTTTCGTAATTTCAGTTTTGATGCTCACCGGATTACTGTTGCTGTGTGTAGCATCTCCCCGCACTCTGTACCATACATAGTACACTCCCACCTCTGTTCTCTTTGGAATCTCCGCAGAAAATTTATCATAAGTCGGAGCAGTGTTTGTATCTGTGATAGCATATTGCAAGGTGCCCTCTGACGTTGATCCGCTTGTAATTAGTTCCTGCGCGGAGCCCGAATAGGTCAGCTGTTTTTCCTCAGGACGTGTGGTTACGCCGGCTGCAGGTGCATTAGTCCAATACGCAGTCACGGTTATAGCACCTCCATATACACAATTAGACGCTATCGCAATTGTATCACCCGGATAATGTATTCCATCAACTCCTGTCATTTGCCATTTCAAAAATGTTTTATTCGCGGGTGCTTCAAATTCACATTCGGGAAATACGAAGGTATCTCCTATGGATACCTCAATAGGATCCATAGTCCCTGCGCCTCCGTTTGACTCATATCTTAGAGGATATTGTCCGGTTACAGCATGCGCAGCAATTGCATATTCTGTCCCGGAAAATAATCCGATCAAAAGCGCAATTGTCAGGATAATCGATGGCATAGTCTTTGACACTACTATTCCCCCTTTCTTTATTTCCTGCTTCGTTTAGTTTCCGCAGGACATTTGTGCGGCATCCCGGGTCGGCACAGCTGACAGCGCAATCACTTCGCCCAGCTCAGGGTTTGCATTTAGGCCGGCGTGATTAAGCTGTATGATAACTGCTGCCCCTTCGTCGTGGCATGCCTTAGCGATCTGCACATGGCCATCGATCTGGTCGTCATCCCAGAGCCCCATGTGGTTCTTGCCAAATCTTCCGCCCGGAGTAACCGCCGTCGCCTCCACGCATATGAGCCCGCAGCCATGCTCAGCCCTCTCTCTGTAATGCTCAATGTGCTTCTCTGCTGCCGTTGCAGGCTCAGACTTTTGCTGCAAGAAGAGAGGATCTCTTACTATTTTCTTTACCATGTTGTTTCTGTTCCTTATTATTTTCTTGTATTATATTCTTCGCGTAAATCCAATTAGGATTTTCCTTCCGGTGGATTTACCCTTTTCTTTTCACTTGCTCTACAATATTCCCGCGAGCCAATCAGCCGCCCTAACCTCTATGTATAATCTTCCCAATCAAATCCGCAATAACAAGGTAACAGTAGCCCACAACCATCAGGAAAGCCAGCAGTGCGAGTATCCACCACACAGTGCCCATATATGGGAGCTCGCTTGAGAAGCCAAATGCTCCGGCGGCGCTTCCCCAGTTAAGGAAGAAGTAAGGGTAATTGTTTCCCGGTGAAAACTCCCATCCTCTTACATATCCGATTCCAGCATAGACTGCATAAAGGAGGGGTGGAATGGTGACAAATATCACATTCTTCTTTGCAATCCCTGCACTCGGGGCAATAACAAAGAAATCCAGCACTGCAACAACAGGAACTATCAGGTGCGTCAACGTATTTTGAATATTCCAGGCATTTGCTCCAAGAAGAGGCGCGAGCATGAAGCCAAACACAAAGCCTGTCAGCGTTATTGAAACCGTGCCAACAAACTTGACCACATACCAGGTCTTGCTGATTTTCTTTTTCCCAAGAATCAGGAAAAGACCTATCGCACAGATGATGGCAATAAGAATATTGGACTGAATCGTAAAGTACATCAAAAACCTCGATCCGCCCATGAAGACTTTTCTGCCCGCATAAGCACTGAGAAAAATGCCTACTACCGCCGACAGCACAGTAATAAGTTTAAGCACGCAGCTTATTTTCTGATGTCCCGCAGATAAATCTTTCATATATAAACCTCATGCCGCCTTAGTATATCTTCTCAATATCCCCGCTGATTCCATACGTATCCTTAAACTGAAAAAGATCTTCCGAATCCCTAATCAGCATTACTTCCTCGAAAGTTCCCGTATGAACATCCAGAAAGCCTGCAACCTGTTCCCCATTACAAATACTGGCTTTGATCACGGGTTTCTTGTTTTCCTTATCATAGGTTTTCTTTTCGCTTTTCTTTTTGAAGAACATAACTCATGCTCCTTACTTCTCACCAATCACAAAGAAATTCATCCCAAAACCACTTCATCTCCTGAATGTACGTATCTAAGCTGGTCACCCATGATCTCATGCATTGCATCATAGGCCGGAATTCCGGTGCAGTGACAGGTGTAGAAGATTGTATGATACTTTTGAAGTTCCTTTGCCGTGTCAGTGATTACCCGCATTTGCGCATCCGAATAATCGGTCTTCTTCATCAGGTGAAAACCGCTTATTACCACATCCGGTTCTTCCCCGAACTTCCTGATGTACTCCTTCAGGATATTCACAATGCCATTGTGGGCGCACCCGGAAATCAGAATATGTCTGCCGCCATCCTTGATAACAAGAAAATGCTCATGCCTGAAATCGTCCCTAATATAACCACTATCTTTCTTTTCCAGAAGACGCGCATTGGTAAACGGAACATCCTCTTCGCGCTCCTCTATGGTAAACAAAGTAAGCTCATCATCAATTTCATAATCGCCTTCGACCAGCTTTATCTGAGGCAAGTCAGCGATATTCTTATCGATTCCGATATAAGTGTATCTATCCCGGTCCTCTGCCACTCCATCATCTGCGTAATATTCTCCCGGCGCCGATTTCTGCATATAGATCGCAGCTGTGGAATTTATTGATGAAAAGGGCATAATTCCCCCCGAATGATCATAATGACCATGACTTAAAACAACAGTATCCACTGCCTTCAGATCAATTCCAAGCACTTCTGCATTTTTTATAGTCTCCTCCGAAGGTCCAAGGTCGACGAGAAGCTTGTGTTTTTCTGTCTCCACATAAAACGACAGGCCGTGTGCACTCGCACAACCTTTTACACCCTCGGTATTTTCTATCAGATTTACAATCCGCATATTCTCACCCATCAATAATAGAATACTGCATCAGCTCATACTTAAGCTTTATTCCTTCTGCGATGCCATCCGGCAGGAGCGCTCTCGCAACAAGCTTAAGATCATCGGATTCTATATCCGTTCTGCGAAGATTTGCATAATCGCCGTCTATACTCTCCACAACATAGTACCAAGTCTCCATAACATCCTCCTATTTCCTGTTTTTCTCAATCCATGACACTGCAAAGTCCACTAATTCACGCTGGTTCATCAGCCTGAGCTCCGCCGCATACATATCCAATCCGGCTCAGCGATGCGTGTACCATCACCGTATCCCCGCTCTGAAGCCCTACTTTCCTTAGTGCTTCTACAATATCCGACTTAATAACTGTTTTCATTTTCTCCTCCTCAAATTCATAGTTCTACTATAGCAGAAAAAGAGCCTTTTAACAGTAAACAATCCATAAAGCATGGCTTTTTTCAGACAATTCCACACGTGAGCATTTTCCATTTCCCATAAAACAAATATACCGCCACGCACCAGCATGACGGCATATCCTCAAATCCATATTATATTGTAATTACTCTGATATCTCTCCACCAGCTTCGCTCTCATAGAGTCCGAGATATGAAACAATCTTAAATTCAGGGTTATCAAGGCTAAGGTCTCTGAACCAGATATCTCCGTCGCCGATGCTTGCACCCATGTAATTAGCCCAGAGATCGGAAACGCTCCAAGACTGAAGCTTAGCAAGTGCCTCTTCGTCAAAGCCCTTGTCATTAGCATAAGCAACGAACTCTTCCTTGTTATTGCAAAGGTTGCCAAGCTCCTCAGAACCGATAGGATACTCGATCATATCACCGATTGTGTCCCAATCCTTTGCGTTTGTAGCATCAACAATTTTCTGCGCATATGCCTCAACGTCAGCACTGCTTGCGCTTGTGAAAACTGAGTAATCAACTGCGCTATCCTCGCCGGCATCAGCTGCACCATCTTCTCCGGCATCAGCTGCTTTGTCCTCTCCATCTGCTGCTTCATCACCGGCAAGCTCGCCTGCCTCTGTAACATCACCAACTATATCTGAAACATCTGCCTCTGTTACATCAGAAGCTGCTTCCTCTGCTGCCTCAGAAGCCTCACTCTCAGCTGCCTCAGCTATCTCTTCTTCCTGAACATCAACAGTGCTGTTTGAAGCACCCCCACATGCAATAAGCATAGTACTCATCGAAACCGCAAAACACATAGCTAAAATTCTTTTTTTCATAACATTTATCTCCTTTTTCAAAACTATGCGTTGCATTGTATCATAGATTTTGTTACAAAGTGTGTAATATTTGTGAAAAAAATCTGTGATCTTCTCTGTTTCAATATTTTTTGTACGTTCTGCAACATTTCCCAAAGTCCAACTGTATTATAGATAGACCGGGGCAAAGACAGCTGTCCCGTCGAAAAACAATCGGTTATAAAGGAGATACATCATGATTGACAAACCTACAGATTATATTTTCTTAGCTATACTTGGATTTTTCTTAGTTAGACTCATATGGATGCTGGTATCGGATTTTATCGGCATGTTTAACTATTTCCGCGCATCCGTTTATAGCGGACATATAGTAAAGAGCCTCGGTACTGTGAAGGAAAAGGCTTATATTAGCGGTCACTCCAGCTATTATCATACCTTTGAAAAGTATTGTGTTGAATATAATCTCGACGGTCACTGGCAGCAAAGCGATGTCCTTACAGCAAAAAGGAACCTCCACGCAGGAGATTCCCTTAATGTACATGTTCTGACAAATAATGGAATTCCGGAAATCCAGACAGACACCTGCGGTGCAAAAATAAGATTTATAACACTAATCTTTCTTTTCAGTGTTGCCGCAACCGCTGCGCTTGTTTTCTTCTTCGGCTAAACTCCCCGATGAGCGCGATAAATCATTTCCCTCACCACGCTACAAACATTCCCGGATCTTTTGGGAGTTTCAAAACACCGTCCGCCATATTGGACAGTAGTTTTTCTCTCACCTCTTCTCGTGAGAGAGTACAGGATTTTTCAAAGGTGATGCCTGAATAGATGTAGTCCATGAGATCATCGATATTTGTTATCTCAAGGGAATCCTTGTAACGCTCTATCCGGACATTAGTGAAAAACGGCTCCAGTTTCTCTCCTCCATTTTCCAGAGAGAAATTATTCTCATAGGAAATATCCTGCTCAAGAATGTCGGCAATGGTCTCGAGCACGCCGTTTTGTCCGGATGTTCCGGCGTAGAAACATCCGTCGCTTTTAAGCACTCTTCGAACCTCAGATACCGCCTTGTTTATATCCGGCACATGATAGAGCATGCAGTTGGCAATTACCGCATCAAAAGTATTATCCTCAAATGGAATGTCCTGAATATCAATGACTTCATATTCAATATTGGGAATCTCGCCGAGGTTCTTCTTCGCTTCAGCGAGCATACCTTCACTCATGTCGGATAAAACCAGCTGCGACAGCTTTCCTATAACATCTCTGTTTTTTACCCACATAACTGCGCTTCCGGTGCCGAGCTCCAGAACTCTCATACCCTCTTCCAGCTTCATGACTGTAAAATACCAGTTGTGCAGTCCCATCTTATTGGTGGAATACTTGTCGTGAATTGAGATTCTGGTGCTTAGTCCGTTTGAATTCTTGTACTGATCTTTGACGAATTTCGTATCATCAATGAAAATGTTCCCCATATAGCTCCTCCAACTTTTTTCACTTTTTATAGCAATGCCAGAACTGGCTTCCGGTTTCAAGTGCAAACTCACCGTCCTTTTCAATCTTGTCCTTGAAGTACGAAAGCAGCTTGTCCTCGTAACGAACGATGGCTTTCTCCTGATCCTTGTAGTAGTCCTTCATTTTCTCTACAATTTCTCCGGCCTCGGTATAATGCCAAACGTTTGGCAAAATAACCGACTCAACCCTTGCAAAGTATTTCTCCATCATTGCTATATATTGATTTCTTTTCTCAGTCTGCTTAGCTATCTTTTCATCTATGAAAGATGCATCTACCCCAACAGCTTCTATAGCTTCTTTGAAATATTTATTCCACTTTGCCACGTTGGCACCGTTTAATGAAAAATATCCATCTTCGGAAACCACGCTGCTTGCATGCGCTACAATAGCTTCGATATCTTTTATCTCGGAGTCAAGGTAGTGAGCAACAACAACGTCATACTCTCCGGTAGCATCTATTTTCTGCCAGGTCTTCTCATCCTCAAGATCCTCAAATTCAAGCTCAATACTTACGTCTTCGGGAAGTGTTTCCTTGTTTTCCGGAATGAACTTTGCAAAATCATCAGCCCAGCTTCCGTGAATATCGTATCCCGTAATCTTTGTGCCCTTTGGAATCTCGGTCCAGTTGTTTCTCCAAAGCTTCGCATATCCGCATCCAAGGTCGAGAACCCTGCTGCCCTCTTTTATCTCAAGCGATCTGAAAATCCTTACATACCAGTCGAGCTCTCCGCTTGTGTGCTTAAGTGCATCCCAGTGGCGCTCGTCGGCTGTCTGATCGGCATTCACATACTGTACAATTCCTGCAACATCGTCCCAGTCCAGGTTCTCCTTGCGGGCCAAAGTCCTCTTTATCGCATCAGTGATTTTATCAAGCTGATATTTCTTTTCCTCCATCTTACGAAGCTGAATCTCCATCGCCGACTTGATGTCACTTGCCTCACCGCTCTTTAAATTGTCACG
This sequence comes from Butyrivibrio sp. WCD2001, assembly GCF_000424485.1. Classification (NCBI taxonomy): domain Bacteria; kingdom Bacillati; phylum Bacillota; class Clostridia; order Lachnospirales; family Lachnospiraceae; genus Butyrivibrio; species Butyrivibrio sp. WCD2001. The sequence continues at coordinate 32,419 of NZ_AUJZ01000021.1, forward strand.
AATTTCTTCAAGAGAAAATCCTATCTGCTTAAGGGCAACGATCTTTTCAAGGATCTGCAGCGCAGCAGCATCGTACAGGCGATAATTCCCCTCTGAATACTCAGTCGGCTTAAGAAGCCCCTTTTCATCGTAAAGACGTATTGCCTTCTGCGATACTCCCGCCTTCTTTGCCATTTCTCCAGATGTCATTTTCTTTTTCATTTTCGAAACCTCCTTCTTGTTGATAAATCAACCTTAAGGGGTTCCCTAAGGGAAGAGTCAACAGTGTTTTTGATAATTATACCCATGAAAAAGGCAGGACACAATTCAAATGAAAAGTACCCCGCCCTTGTAGTTAAAATATTCTTCAGTTTTTCCTTTTTTTATCACGCCGATTTGAAAACTTCCTCTCCGGAAGCTTTTTCCTTTTTCTTTAACGCAATTGTTTTTTCAAGTATATACTTTGCAGCCTGCTTTACCGGGAAAAGGTAGCCCACTCCTATGAGGAAGATTCCTATGCATTCCCACATCAAAAGTGCATTTCCTTCATCAAGCGCATCTCCAAGTAATAAGATGCCACCTACTATTGCACATGCTGCAAACACATTTCGAAGTGTCTTGTTCATGATTTTCTCCCATTCTCATGACATCGGGAACTTGAAGCCAACGGGTTCATCTGTTTCATAATAGTTATTATTTGCCGAGTAACTGTTTTCTTCTTTATAAGTTGTTTTTTCTGCTGCGCCTTCAGGACATTCGTCCATGATGATCGCTGCTATGATGTACGGAAGGATTCCTACGCCCGTAAACATTACTGCCAGAACAAAAATAAGTCTTACTATTGTAGGATCAACGCCGAAATATTCTGCAATGCCTCCGCATACGCCACAGATCTTTTTATCATTACTTTTGTGTATTCTCTTTTCACTCATAACTAACGCCTCTCTTTCTTCTGAAGCACTCACTTGTTTATATAACGAATATAATCCTCATTTGTCTTCATATAAAATCTATTTACAGCAAAAACACTACCCTTATTTTTCTTTTTCTGTGGCTTTCAGATGCTAGTATAAACGCACAAAAAGAACAGGCCTCATCATCCTAAGCTCCCGTGAATTTATACCAAGGATTCGGTATAAACTCATCTGACTAATCATCGCAAAGCCTTGTGCTTACTGGCTTTGTAGCTACAAAATATTGTATCAAAAGTGCCCATTTTGCTTGCGATTCCTTTTAATCCTTGGTATAATTATACCAAGGAGGTAATTGCTATGGAACTGAAAATCAATGAGCCTTGGATCACCAGCAAAGTCAGATGTCAGAACGGTTATGCTTATATCGACAAGCCTTTTTGGAATGCTGAAAAACAGTGTGCGGATCATAAACGCGAATACATCGGTAAGTATGATGGCAAAGTCTTTACGCCAAACAAGACCTATCACCGTCTAAAAGCTGAGTATGAGCAAAGCCTTGTTGCACCTAAAACCGGTCCGGTTCCAACAGAGATATGCCTCAGACAGTTCTATGGCTCTACATATCTTCTCAATGAGATATGTGATAAGACCGGCATTGCCGCAGATCTTGGCAAATGTTTTGGCTCTCTGGCACCTCAGATAATGTCCATTGCTTATTATCTCGTGCTTGAAGAAGGCCAGCCCATGTACAGGTTCCATAAGTGGGGCGTGACTCACAGGCATCCATATGGCAAGGATATTCCTTCCCAGAGAAGCAGCGAGCTCTTTGGTCTCATAACTGAGGACGCAAAGATGGCTTACTTCCAGTACCAGGCAAAACGCCATGGTCTGAATGAATATCTTGCGTTTGATACAACATCTATCTCTTCATACTCTACACTGATAAAGCAGGCGAAGTATGGAAAGAACAAAGAAGGCGATTCCCTTCCGCAGATAAACCTTGCACTTCTGTATGGAGAGGAATCAATGCTCCCTGTTTATTACAGAAAGCTTGCAGGCAACATCACGGATGTTAAGACCATAGAGAACCTCATAAAGGATGTTGATTTCCTTAAACTCGACAAGCTAAAGCTTGTCCTGGACAGAGGCTTCTACAGTGAGAAGAACATCAACGATCTTATGAAGCACCACCATAAGTTCCTCATTGGTGCCAGACTCTCACTCAGCAAAGTGAGCAGCATACTTGATAAGATCCGCGCGGATTTTGTTACCCGCTATAACTATAATTCTGAGTTAAAACTATATGTCATGTCATTTAAAGAAGAATGGGACTACACAGAAGAAAAGCCCCGCGCTGGAGAGATAATCACTGAAAAAAAGCGCATATATCTCCACTTCTATTACAATGACCAAAAAGCAACCGACGACAAGACAAGGTTCAATGCCATGCTTGATCTTCTTGAAAACAACCTGGTAAACGGCACTCCTGATCCAGCTGATGAAAAGCTCTATCAGAAGTACTTTACAATACACGAGACACCTGTGAGAGGTAAAACCTACAGCTTCAAGGAAGATGCTATTCGCAAAGCTGAGAAGAACTATGGTTACTTCGCTCTCATGAGCAATGGAATCAAAGATCCAGTGGAAGCGCTGCGCATCTACCGCCTCAAGGATCTTATTGAAAAATCCTTTGGCAACCTCAAAGAAAGACTTTCCATGCGACGTATGTCCGTCGCATCAGAAGAGAATTTTGAAGGCAAGCTGTTTATTCAGTTCATAGCACTCCAGATGGTGTCTTATATCAAAAAACGGATGGATGAAAACGGACTGTTTAGCAAGTACACGATCCAGTCATTACTTGATGAGCTGGATACCATTGAGTATTATCAGCAGCCCGGCAAGGCACATCATCTATCTGAGATAACAGCAAAACAGCGTGAGCTCTATGAATTCATGGGTGTAAATGTCCCGACATGATCAAACCTTGGTATAAAATGACGGGACTTTAGGCATCATACACTGATTTTGGCCTGTTCTGCACTGATTCGTTCAAAAGAATAACCTGGTCAATTCTGCATTGATCAGGTTACTCAGGTCACATATTTATATTAGGAGGAGTTAAAAAATGAAGAAAATCTCTTATTATCGTTTCGTTTTAATACATCCTCTGAAAGCTCGGGCTTTCTCGGGAGGCTCCCATACAGAAACCGGAGGCTTGTCTCGTTCCCTGTATGATTGTCTTTCTGATATATTTATCGGTCCGGATTCTCAGCCTCTTAACCCTTTTGGGAAAAGTATTAAACTTTCATAATTAAGCAAAATAAGTGGATTTTTTCTTCGCTCCTTCTCCTTGGTACATCCTTACATAAAGCTCATCACAATTCTCCTAGCATCTTTTCGGGATCATCAGCCGCTTTTACTTTATCGTTCGCCCTGATGATTATGCCTTCTTCATCTATCAGATATGTTGTCCGCACCACGCCCATGGATACCTTGCCATAGTTTTTCTTCTCTTTCCAGACATCATAGGCCTCAATCACCTTGCGCTCAGGATCTGCCAGCAGTGTGAATGCAAGTCCGTACTTCTCCTCAAACTTCTTATGGGAAGCCACTGTGTCCTTACTCACGCCAAGTACAACCGCTCCTTTTTCTGTAAACTGCGGATATCTCTCTGAAAAGCCGCATGCCTGCTTAGTGCATCCGGAAGTATTATCTTTCGGATAAAAATAGAGGATAACCTTCTTACCTCTGTATTCTTCCAGCGAATGCATTACTCCGTTTTGGTCCGGAAGTTCAAATGATGGTGCCTTTGTTCCTACTTCGAGCATGAATTATTCCTCCTTATCTTTTTTAGAAAGCTCTCACATAGCCAATCTCCGTGTAGACCATTCCGTGCTTTCCGCGTTCTGATTTCATCAATGAGATTCCCTTTACTCTCATCGATTCCTCGGTAGTAATCTCATATTGCCCGGGGAAATCCTTATTTCCGGTCGCCCGTCTGACAAGTGTGATATGAGGGATAAACTTTTTCCTGTCATACTCAATGTCTTCATCAGACAAAGCTTTTCTAAGGCGCTTCACATAATCATGAAGCTCCTGATTTTCCTCAATGTTCGCAAACACCATATCCTTAAAGCGCCTTGTACCTGAGGCCTTTATGCTAAAGGACTTCAAAGGCACATCCCGCATCACCTCGACGACTTTTTCGGGCTCGTCATTTTCTCCGAGAAATGCCAAAGTGATGTGGAGGTTTTCTGGTCTCGTATAACTGCCCCTGATTCCTTCGCGCATCAGATCATCCTGCATCTCTGTCAGGGCATCCGTCATATTTTCATCAAGGACAATTGCTATAAAAAGACGCATATGGATACCTCCTTACTCAAAAACAGAATAATCTCTTTCGAAAAGTACCTCAAGCATCTGCTTTTTCAGCAGTTCTTTATCAACACTCTCCATCAGATATTTCTTGCGGTACATTTTACTCTTATCGGAGTACTTATACAGTCCATTTTCTTCCTGAAGAACAGCAAGCTCGCTCTTCCACAAAAGTCCCATCTGATTGGTCAGTTTTACCTTCGGACTACGAATCGGGGCACGCATCTCGTAGCAATCAAGGCTTCCGGCATCATCTTCAACAGTGATAATTCCCCAGTGATCAGGCACATGCTCTTTTATGTGCCCTGCATGAGTCGTTCCCACAACAACATAGTTGTAGTCAAAAAACCTGTCATAATCCCTGACCTGTCTGGAAAGTCTTTCATAGGTGTCTGCATCACTTTTAATTTCAACACCATAGAGCCCCTCGTCTGTAACCATGACAATATCCGCTCTTGATTTTCCCATTGTCAGTTCTTCAAAGAAACGTATTTTTCCATATTTTGTTTCAAGATAGTCGCAAAGTCCATCCCTGATATCTGCGTCGCGAAGCATAGAGAGGATCCCCTTATCTCTAATAGTTATTGCTCGGTTTCCTGCTCCATTTTTCTTCTATCGAGCATAGCACCGATGGCCATACCTGCAAGCATTCCAAATGATGTTCCGAGGCACATTCCGGTCGAAACTTTCCCGGAAATACAATAATTTGCAATACATCCTGCTATAACTCCAATGCCCATTCCCCAGCACTGTCCAAACAGCATATATCTGTGTTTGGCCCTGTTTTTTTCATACTCTTCCTTGTTCTTTTCAGACATGTCCTTAATATTCTTGGACGTTGCTACACCAAACAAAAGATAAACCGGTGCAAGTACTGCAATTAATACAATAAAAAGTAATACCTTAGGTGTCATAGTTTTTCTCCTCCTTAGTTCCCCATGAAGATTGCTTGTACATAGCGAATCTTCACTTTTATCCTTTTACTATAACAGAAATATTTCCAATTAACAGTGAATTATCAAACTGTTAAATCGTTATTTCTCCCTACACTTAATATTTTAGGGTTTTTTAATAATTCTCTTTAGCTGAATAACGTATCATTAGAGTTAGGAAGGTGGTAGATGACTATGGATTTTGATTTAATTGTCAATAGCATGGGGGCATTTACATGCGTTCTATCAGTGGAGAAGCTCCCGGATGGAAATATCGGCGACATCCGTATTGTAGCAGGCAATAAAGCATATATAGATTCTATTGAGAATCCAATCCAGGAACTCAACATGGAGAATCGCACCTTTATTCCAAACTCTGTATATACGGACTATATTCCTAAGGATCTCAATTTTGAGACTGCTACTATTCAGGCAGCGGTGAATAAAAAAGTGGTTCATACCTATATCAGTCCCGAAAGGTATGGCGCATGGCTTAATATTGTTTTTATGCCGCTTATGACCGATCATGATAATCTGTGCTACTGCACTTATACCATGGAAATAGATCTCTCTCTCAATACAAAAACCATGTCTGACGTATCAGGGGAAATAGCCACAGCAGTTTTAAATAACTGCCTGGTTCTTAGTGAAAACAATGACTTTGAAAAGGCCATGAATGAAGTTGTTAAGTCCATAAGACAAATGTGCTCAGCGGAAATGTGTGTCATTTTGCTTCTTAACAATGAAGAGCAGTCCTGCAGAGTATTAAGTGAGGATCTGGCAGAAGATACAAAGCTTAACCCCTTTGGCTTCCATATTGAAAAGGGATTTTACAAGGTGGTTTCCACTTGGGCGGATACTATCTCAGGAAGCAGCTGTCTGATTCTGAAAGATGAAAATGACATGAACTATTTGAAGAAAAAGAATCGAGCCTGGTACGATTCGCTTAAAAATGAGAAAATATTTTCTCTTGTCCTTTTCCCTATTAAATCAGGTGATGAGATTATCGGGTATATATGGGCTGACAATTTTGACCCTGAAAAATCAGATACAATAAAAGAAACTCTGGAAATAACTACATTTATCTTAAGTTCGGAAATAAGCAATTATCTGTTATTGGACAGATTGGAAACTCTCAGTTCCCGTGATATGCTTACCGGCGTCATGAACCGAAATATAATGAATAATTTTGTCGACAGGTTAGCTCATGCATCAGAGAAAAAGAGTCATTCTCTTGGTGTTATTTTTGCTGACCTGAACGGCCTTAAACGCGTAAACGATACAGAGGGTCATATAGCCGGTGATAGGCTGATAAAAAAGGCTGCCGATATACTTACGGAAGTATTTGATATTGACCAGATCTTCAGGGCAGGTGGCGACGAATTCTCCGTAATACTTCCTTCCACAACTAAAGAGGAAGTGGCGGATAAAATACAAAAAGTCAGAGACCTTTCGGAGAAATCCGGCAACGTAAGCCTCGCCATAGGAAGCTGCGTTGTAAGTGACGCAAAGGATATAAGATTAGCGCTCAGGAAAGCAGACGAGGACATGTACGCCGACAAGAAGCGTTATTATGCTACTCATCCTGAAGCTGAGCGCAGGAAGCGTGATAATTGAATCCCCATACCATATCCAGACCGCCATCTTTTCTTACTCCCATGATATCAATTGTATTTGTGTCCATTTCTGTTCTACCTCTTAATAATCCCAAATAATCGAAAATTTTTTATTCGCAAAGGAATGTTGCCACCCCGACATCATATGCTTTGACGGTCTGGCCAAACATATCCCTCTCTGTCGAAATAAGCTCACCCTTTTCAACCTTTTTTGCACCCTCGATAAGCTTTTCCACTATTGAAAAATCCACCGGCAAAGTTCCATGATTTGCATATATGCCCTTTATCTTACCCTTATATTTTTCAAGTCTTTTTAGACTGTGAATGTAAGCGCTCATATCACGCATGGGTCCGAACATGAATATTCCGCCATCCTGAATCGGGTCACCACTAAAGAGCATTCCGCTGTTTTCATCAAGTAGCGCTGTGCTTCCGGGCGTATGTCCGGGAAGAGCAATTGCCAGAAGTTTTCGTCCTCCTATATCAATAACATCGCCGTCATATATCGGAATTATCTTCTGAGAAAGGTGCGGCTTGCCATAATTAACAAGCTCAGCGGGATTTATCATAACTTCATCGAATTCATCATTACTGCCGATGTGATCCATGTCCGCATGTGTATTAAACAGTCTGACCGGAAGCTCTGTGATCTCTCCCGCAAGTTCTCTGGCGTTATGAACCTCCATACCGCTGTCAATCAGCAGCGCCTGCTCTGTCCCAAGCAATAGGAAAAATCTCACGCCGCCTTCATCATACTGATATGTACTGTCATCTATCTTTTTCCATTCCATGTTGTATCCTCCAATTTTTCATCCTAAGGGATGTATAGTTTCCGCTCTAGATTCAATCAAAACATCCTTGATATGCCAGAGTCAATACTAATAAATCCAAACACTTTCAAAGAAGAGATTTTATGCACGCCTCAACATCTTCCACATCAGCTGTGGGTTCAAAACGTGCAACTACGTTTCCTTCCCTGTCAATTACGAACTTTGTGAAATTCCACTTAATATCAGGCTTCTTGTCCCAATCAGGATCCGCCTCTGCAAACATCTTCTCAAGTAATTCTCTGTACTGATGATCCTGGAAGCCTCCGAATCCCTTCTGAGATTTAAGGTATGTGTAAAGTGGAAGCTCATTCTCACCGTTTACATCAGCTTTTTTCATCTGAGGGAATGTTGTATTGTAGTGAAGTGTGCAGAACTCATGGATTTCCTCATCTGTACCGGGAGCCTGTCCGCCAAACTGGTTGCACGGGATATCCAGCACCTCAAGACCTTTGTCATGATATTTCTCATAAAGCTCCTCTATTGGTTTGTACTGAGGTGTAAAACCACAACCTGTAGCTGTGTTCACAACCAGAATAATCTTCCCTTTGTAATCAGCAAGGTTAAGTTCTTCACCTGTTCCTGTAGTTACTTTGTAATCATAGATCATCTTTATGTCCTCCTTGGTCATATTCGTCAAATATATTTTTTTGCAAACTTCACTGCTTCATCCCTGCAGCCGTCTACAGCCTTGCTCTTAAAATACAGGGTATCGCTCTCAACCTTGATCCCCTTATTTGTCAGAGCATCCTTAATAAGGTCCAGTGCGTGCTTTGAAAGCCATGATGTTGAAAAAACCACTGCCTTGCCGACTTTATCACCGGATAATGTCTTCAGGTACTGCTTCAGATTTTCATCAATACCGTAAGCGTAGAGCGCCCCACCAATAAAAAGGACATCTACTTTATCTGAAAGTTCAGCATTGTTTGAATCTACTGAGACAGCATCTACACCTGCTGTTTCTGCAATATACTCTGCAACCTTTTTTGTGTTCCCTGATCTTGAATAATATCTGACTGCTGTGCTCATGGCATCCTCCTTTTCGTTCAATCTGCATATTCCATTTTATTACATTTAATTGTGCACAATGTTAATTATAATACTATTCCACAAAAAAACAAGCCCCCTAACTTTAAAAAATAAAGTCAGAGGACCAATTTCCGGATTCTTTCATCCATCAGCGGGTATAACCAATCACCAAGTTCACGGAATCCATAACCGGTCGATTCCGCTTTTTCTGTGCTAAAACTACGTGTATTTTCAAGTCCGTTATACGGAGCAGCATCCCCTTGCTCACTGATAACAGCGTTCTTGCCTAGGCCTTTTTCTATATATCTGATAATCTCCGAGATCTTAACCGTTGCTTTCGAGCAGCCATTTACGGGGCCGGCTATAAAATGATCTGCCAGGTATGCCATAAATTCACCTGCATCTTTCTCGTAGATGAATGCCATCTCCTTATCATAATCATCAATGTTCATGGGCTTCTGATCTCTTATGTGCTCAATATAAAAATCCAGTCTGCCGGTGTAATCATTCTCGCCCATAACAATCGGATACCTGACAAAAGAAATGTTCTCAGGATCCATGAACTCAAACACCGCTCTTTCTGCCTGTCTCTTGGTTTCCTGATAATCCTTGATTCGATCTATCCAATGTAGCTCATATTTTTCAGAGGGGAACTCATCCTCCGTGATATCAGGATGATCCTTGGGATAAACAGAGCACGTAGACATCTGAATATATCTGTCACAGGTTACGTTTTCCAAAAGTGCCTTTACATCCTTGGAGCTATAGGCAATCTTGTCGATTATGAGATCAAAATGCCGACCGCCCAGAGCTTCATTAACACTTTGAGAATCCATCCTGTCCATAACAACATAATCCACAGAGGCTTCAAAATCCGGCTTTGAGTTGCCCCTCGTGGCAATCGTAATTTCATGCCCCTTTTGAAGTAAGCTATTAACCATGGGGATTCCAAAATATCTGGTTCCCCCAACAACAAGAATTTTCATACCATTACCCTCTCATTCCCATCACATCAAGCATTCCAAGAAAGAGCAAATATGCTACAAAGCAGACACCTATTGCAAAAGGTATTCCTGTCACAATTCCTGGGATAATGGTCCTGCTATATATATTTTCATAGTATTCATTCTCCATCATGCACTTAGTCAATAGCCCGTTTTACCTGGTTATAAGCACTTTCGAAACCTCTGTCACCCCTCTGTGATGCAGTTCTCGCGGTTCAAACCTAATAATATTATATACTATCTGCATCACAATTCCTGCACCAAAAGTACTTAGTATTGTACCTATGCCTACCGGTCCTCCAAGCAGCACTCCTGCCACGAGGACTACTGACCAGAGTATAATCTCGACAATTCCAATCGGGATACGCGACATCCGCTTCCCCAATCCGACAAGCAGTGCATCCCTCGGTCCGCAGCACTGTTCACTTTTCATATATACAGCCATTCCAAGCGCCATGAAAACAAAACCCATAAGCATAATGACTATTCCACTCCACAGATTACTGTTGAGAGGTAAAGGATTTACGCTGTTGAAGAATTGGACAAAATTCCCGGTCAGAAGTGCATCTATTATTGTTCCATAGCCTATCTTTTCCTTCATGATCAAATCTATTGCAAGAACGGCAATAGCAACAAGTGTCATGGATACTCCATAATTAAGCGGCGTATGATATGATATTCCCATTCCCAGGCAGTCCCATGGTGCAAGTCCTATATTTGCAAATATTGTCAGATGAACGCCAAAGGCAAATACAAACAAGCCTATGACAATTCTAATCCATCCCAGTATGATTTTCTGTCTTTTCATTTTTTGATGTTTCCTTAATTCCATCCTATTCCCTGACTTTCATGATATACCCTTGGAGTTCCAGCTCTTTTCCGGAATCAGTGGTTACCTTCTCAAGTTCTTGCTCAATGATCTCATATTCATCTTCAAACTTACGAAGGAGTTTCATGCTTCCAATATTGCGGATATCCGCCTCGTAAAAAAATTCTTGTAAAAGCTCCCTGGCATCATCAACACTCTCAAATGGATCCGGCCACTGATACTTTGTTATTTCTTCATCAAACCCTTCAAAATAATCCTGAATGTAGTCCATACTAAATTGTTCTATCATCTCTATTCGCCCAACTCCTCAAAGTATTCTTTCAAAAAACCTTCCATGTATTCGTGTCTCTTCATGGCAATTTCCTTCGCAGCTTCAGTATTCATCTCATCTTTCAAAAGTAGTAACTTGTCATAAAAATGTCTGTATATTTCATACCTCATTCAGTAATTTCTATCTGATTGCCCTCAATACCAACAATGCAGCTTTCATAATATCCATCGCCTGTAGTCCGGGGTCCGCTTACAACCTCGAAGCCATCATCTTTAAGAAGCTTAGTCAGCTCATCAACCATCTGCCTGCTGCCCACAGAAAAAGCTATGTGAATATACCCTGTCCTCAACAGATGTTTTTCGGCATCAACAAGTCCGGGCTTTTTCATGAGTTCAAGCCTTGCTCCATCGTCGAATGAGATAAAATATGACCTGAAATCCGTATTCACATTGTGATAACCATCGTTGGATTTTCCGCCAAGATATTTCACAAAGAAGTCCCTGGCTGCCTCGAGGTCATTAACATACATTGCAACATGTTCTATCTTCATTTTTAACATCCCCCAATTTATCTTCTGTTTTTACAAAAAGAGAACCATGTTGATTTCATCTATATATGTACCATCCTTAAGCCTGAATGCTCTTAGAGTCTTGCCCATCTCCTGAAATCCCATCTTCTTATAAAGGGCTAATCCTTTGTCATTGTCAGCGTATACGCCAAGTTCAACTTGCCCAAAGCCCAGCTCCCTTGCTTTATCTATAGCCTTTGTCATTAGAATTGTCCCCAGGCCGCATCCGCAAAAATCTTGCTCCAATGCAATCGCTAAATCACATCTGTGCTTGAGCTTAACATGCTTGCTATGAGCTGATATAGAACAATTACCAACTGCCCTGTCTCCATCAAAAACCGAGAAAAATGCAGAGCCCTCAGATTCCAGAATATCATTTAAGAACTTCTTTTCGTGTTCAAGATCAGGATTTATCTCCTCAGGATATCTGCATAGGAAATGCGTTTCTTCAGCTGTCTTGACCATATAATCAATCATTGTCTGCGAATCTTTTTCCTCCGCAGATCTCAGGGTAAGCTTTCTTCCATCTTTTAGTGTGATTATTTCTTCTTTGATTTTCATATATCCTCCTGCATATGCCGCAAGCATCTTATTTACTCTCTCTACCATTATCCTCGGCGCACTGTAACAGAGCTTCCGAAACACTGCTGAAAACAACACCGTACTTTTTAGCCTTGGAACAATCCATCCACAGATTATGCCTTGTAGGAGCATCATTTACCTGAATATCCAACCCCAGCGCACTTACAAATTCCTTTGTAATATCATACATGGACTTATCTGTCTCGCTTCCAAAGTTATAAGATCCGCCGGGTAATGATATGACCTTTTCTATATTTTCAGCAACTTCCTTTACATAGGTGATACCTCTGTACTGCATTGAGCTGAACGCTACGGATTCCTTGGCGTTAATGATGTTCATGTAGTAATTGGGCTTTTTTAAATAATAGTCATACATCCATTCCGCGCGAAGCATAACTGCATCAGGGCAGATATCCAAAACTCTCTGCTCCATTTCAAGTTTGTGTTCTGCATAGATATTTGCAGGTTTTACATTTTCTTCTGTATAAGGTCCATCATCCTCAAGACCGCTGTATACCTGATCAGAACTAAAGCATACAAGTTTTCTTCCTTCTGCTGCTTTGGCAATGAAGCATGGTATCTGAACATTTGCTATATAAGACGCCTCCGAATCTGCCTCACAGGCTCCTATATCCGATATGGCTGCCGTATGAACGATGGTATCCGCACCACTCTCTTCGATAATCCGTCTGACCTGCTCCTCAGATGCGTTCCTGAGCGATGGCGCTGCAACGACATCATTGCAGATTTTCATTATTTTATTTCCAACAAATCCCGTAGCCCCTGTAACAAGTATCATTTCAATCAAAACTCCTTAATGAAAGTTTTTGCAGGATACCTTTTGCTCCCATCAAGCTTCACTAACTCGCTGTCATGTGAGTAATGCATCCCAAGCTTTTCCATTACCCGCTGACTTTTGTGGTTCTCTGCTGCAAACTGACCTTCAATAGCTCGAATTTTTCTGGTCTTTGAAATATGATCAATTATTCCCTGCATTGCTTCCGGAACATAACCATGTCCCCACTGGTCTTTTCTGATATTGTATCCAACTTCCCAAACATCTCTGTCTGCATGATATACCAGACCGCCACTTCCTATGATTTCACCCTAAATTAATTTATATCCTTACCGCGATATCCAAGCCAATATAGAACTTGCCCAGATCATGGTTTGCTGCATTGAGTGCCTCCACTTCATATCCGCTATCTGCCAGTACATCACCGGCTTCCAGATAATCATACAGTTCAAGTCCGTAAAAATCACACACAGCCTGGACTCCCGCAAGCTCCATCTCTACTGCTATGCAGCCTTCTTCTATTCTTTTGGCCACAAGTCCCTTTGTCTCTCTGAGCATAGAATCCGTTGTCCAGACACGACCTTTTACATATGGCACCTTGAGTTCTGTGAAAATAGCCTCTAATTTATGACAGCCCTTAATATCAATGTAGTCACTGGCCGGAGCATAGTAAAATGAAGCGCCCTCACCTCTGTAACTCTCTGTCGGGACAATAAACCTTCCGGTGGTCTGTTCCGGATCAAGGCTTCCACAGGAACCGAACATTACAAACTTTGTCGCACCGGTTAACCAGTGTGCTTCATAGCAGGCACTCGATGCAACGGCGGAGCCTATTGATGTCAGGTAAAATGCTATCTTTTCACCTTTATATTCAAGACAATAGATAGGTATACTTCCGTTACATGCCCCTAGCGAAGCGATCTCTTCACAATGAAATTTTTCCAGAATATGGTCATGAATTTCTTTTGAAAAAATAATAATGCACTTATCAACCAAGTGCTTTTGTTCCCCATAAAAATGTTCCAATTTTACTATTGGTTCAGTCTCATCATAAAAGTCCTTCAACATCCGTCGCTCCTCCTATTTTTCTAATATATCAAAAAGGGATGCCCTTTAACAGCAATTAGCCTATTGTACAGAGCTTTCCAGTAATTTGTAGTCTCTTTCATCAACATAATTATCCATCGGCCACCTCCTAAAAAAATAAGCCCCATCAAACTCTCGCTTGATGAGGCTTTGTATACTATGTAAGTTATAAAGCACTAGCTATGCCCTACAATTATCCTTATCCTCATCATACATATCAAAAACAGACCCCTGAATCATATTCACGGATGTTGTAATGACCACGTCTGTTTTGACGAGAATAAGTCTTTCCATAGCGTCTACCTTTCTGAAAATTATTAGTTGTAAGTATAATTGACTGACAAATCACTGTCAAGAAGTTTTTTGTCAGATTACCCCAAGAAGTGCTTCTACTTCATGTCTCTTCTCATAGAGAACACATCCGCCATCATGATCATCCATGAGTACACCTTCTTTCTGAAGAGCTTTGAATAATCTTGAGTTCATGGCTTCTCTGAGAGATGTGTCTTTTACATTTATATCCGAGTATGGTGAAAACGGGCAAGGCTCAGCGCCTCCATGTGAATTGATATGAAAAAATCCTCTACCGGCTGCAATGCATCCACCTGAGCTCTTCTCATCGCCGGGGAAGGACACAAATACCATCTCGGGGTGTTCCTGTCTTAGTCTCATGATTTCATTTTTCAGATATTCTCTATCCTCATCACCCGGTGCAAGATACTTAGAGTCATCAGTCACGGGAACAAACTCAACAAAAATAACAGCTTTGCATCCCTTGTCAGACAGCTTGCCAATAAAACTCTCTGAAGAAACATCTTTAATGTTTTCCGTGGTCACAGTCACTGAAGCACCGAAAATAAGTCCGCGCTCCTTAAGCTCATCCATATTTGATATGAGCTTGTCATAGACTCCCTCACCACGTCTGTTATCTGTAGCTTCTTTCTCACCCTCGATACTCATTATCGGGATAAGATTCCTATTCTGATCAAACATGTCAAAATACTTTTCTGTCATGAATGTACCATTAGTAAAAATCGGAAACAGTATATTCTGTTTTTTTCCGGCAGCCTCTATCACTCCTTTACGAAGAAGCGGCTCTCCACCCGCCAAAAGTATAAAACTTACTCCAAGGTCATCGGCCTCATTGAAGATTTTGAGCCATTCATCGTCAGTGAGCTGTTGTACGGGCTCGGTGTCGTTTGTAGCATTATTGCATCTGGAATAGCAGCCTGCACAGTGAAGGTTGCAGCTGCTGGTTATGCTTGCGATGAGGAACGGTGGAATGTGCTCACCCTCTGCCTCCAGCTTTGCCCTTTTCTTTGATGCTGCCTTTGTTGCCAGAGCAAACTTCGTCATATAAACACTTTCTTTCGGATTCTTGAGAGTAGCTTTTATCGCATCTGAAACTACCCTTTCTACTCCGTGTGTCATATATTCCTGAATGTTAAAATCCTTATTCATAATCCCATTACCTTTGCTATTTTCCTATCCTTCTGCATTATATTTTACACTATTGCATTGTTTCAAATCTTTTCTGTATAATAACCCTACTCCGAAAATAATTCAAGATTTATTTTTTAAATTTTAATAAAACAAAAAGCGCCGCTTCTGATACGTCTATCAGAAACAAGCGCTCTATGTCATCCACAATCATACCTTGCGAATAGTTAATACCGCAAGAATCAAAGAAACTATTGTCCATATGATGTTTTTATGTATTTTCTTTTTGGGCTGCATCTTTTTACTTTCCTACCCCGCACATATCGTAGTCTGCCATGCAGGTAAATCACCGTCCTTTTCCCGTCTGTATAACTATACCAGTTCCCCAATAAGCTTAATAGCTTCATCAACAGGAATGCAGCTCGCAAATCTTTCCGGCCACATCATCTCGTTGTAATACTTATAAGTCGTTTCGCTATTCATGTAATCATTATCGAAAGTAGAATTGGTTCCTTCGGGGATTATTACTCTGTATCCCCTTTCAAAAGCAGATTTAACAGATGCATCAATACAGAAATTAGTCTGCAATCCGACTATCATTAAGTCTTTTACACCCGAGTCACTGAGATAATCTGCTAACTCGGCATTACCAAAACAGCTGTTTACTGTCTTTATAAAAATCTTCTCATTCTCCCTTGGAGCCACCTGATCAGCTACCTCAAAATCCTCATCACCGACAGAAAATCCTGTACCCGGACCGTCATCATGCTGAACATGAACTACCACCACCGACTCTGCGTCGGAAGAGGTTTCTGTTATGCCGCAGAGCGGCATGAACCTTTGGGATGCTTAGTGCATCCCAAAGAACAGGGCATGTCCACTATGCCCCTATCCCATTGGGTTACCTTTGGGAATACTTTTCTTAAGATATTTGCAGCTCCGTTTATGTCTGCATTTGTTATTGTCCCATCGTAGTGCCTGTAGAGTCCACGCTTTATCCTTTTTCCCGAAAAAACATAGTCAGACTTACTGCCCTTTTTATACACAGGGATCTCATCCATCGCAAGGAAATCCGCTTTGGATGTATAGCTCTCCTCCGTAAGGGCAAACATGATACCGTATTCAGCAAGCTTATATCTTAGCATATCTGCAAATATCAGCATTGGTATCTGCACAAAATTCTGGTTACTGATATGCCCCATGTCCGCTTCCTGTTTCTGGAATACGTTATGCCCCATCACTACTGCATCTACGTGGTTATCCCTCGCATAGTCTGCTAGCTGTCTGCTTATCTTATGGAACTCATCCTTTATGCGCCTGTTGCGCTTTTCAGTGAGTATGTTCATTTTCCTGGTGCGGTATCTGTTATTGCACTTCATGGCACATGATGAGAGCCGCCCCATTTCTTTGTTGTAGAACTGGTTTACGGACTTTATCAGTCCGCCCTTTACCACAAACGGGTCTGCCCCAAAGTTGTTCGCTACAGCTGCTATATTGTCCGTACCCGGATCTATCGACATGACCCTGATATCGGAAATGTCAT
>NZ_AUJZ01000022.1:0-46488 GCF_000424485.1 Butyrivibrio sp. WCD2001
AGAAAAAGATAAATCCGGCAAGGGATAATCATCTATAAGTTTTATCTCGCGGGAGCTCTGTACTGGCCTGAGATAACACCAATCGCGAACAATTGTTAGTAAGATTTACGTCCGGAGCAAATAAGAGCAAAAGAGGTAAATCCGCCAACCGGAAATCCTGAGCAGGTTTTATCTCCAGACCAAATGAGGCCTAAAGAGATAAATCTGCCAAGCCAAAAACCCTAGTAGGATTTACCCCAGAGCAAGTTAAGTGTAAACAAGAGCAAATCGAGATCCAGCCAGAGCAATAGAGATTCAACGAGACCAAACTCAAATCAAACCAGACAAAATCAAGCTTAAATCAAACACCATCAAGAGAAAAAGCCTTATTCATCCCACCATCACATCAAATAATGGTCAATTATCCTCATAACCTTCTTAATATTCAGCGGTGTCGCAGCCGTTTCCCTGGTTATAATCAACCCATCACCCAGGAAAATTCCACTCTCTTCATACTCATCAATCTTCTTAAGCAAATTCCTCTCAACATAACCCGGATCATCAAGCCGCCCCAGATGCTCCCAGTAAACAACCTTCCTCGAAGGCATCTTCAGAATAGTAAAATCAGGATGCACCTTCACATCACCAAGAAATAGCGGACACTCATACTTGTAGGGAATCCCTGCTTTCATAAGCGCGTTGGCAATCATAACCTCAGACTTTGAGCGCACTTCCTCGCCCAAGTCCGTGTAATGCTTAGCCACACCGGGCTCAATCTCATAGGGCTCATAAGGCTCCTCCAGCCAACCCTTCACAAACTCTGAATCTGGTAAAAAATGCGGAGTGATCAGAACCTTCCTACCCGGATTTAAAGCATCATAAGTTTGCTCGTAAGTCTTGGCCGGCATCTTCTTTTGATAGCTGTGAATTGCCGAAAGCTCTCTGTTGACCGCGTCCAACGTGCGCGCATCGTAGTCGCGCTGAGCAAGCTGCTTAGCCTTGTCGTACTCACTGTTCCGAAGGTACTTTAGACGAGAATCTGCGCCGCCCCCACTAACATAATAGTAAGACTTCCCCTTATAATTTCTCACCTTGAGCCTCCCCGAAGGCGCCTTCTTAAGCTTGCTTTCGCAGACCTTCATAACCTTGCTAAGTTCTGCCTCTCTCCTTGAAAATTCCTTGTTAATATCAACCTCAGACATAAAATCTCCTTTCACTTAAACAACTTATAAATTGAGGAAAATCGCATTTTGAGTACAAAAATCAAACCTTAATGGGCGCAAAAAGGCCGCAAAAAGGGACAGATAAAAGCAAAACACATGCCAATATCTGAAAAAACCATATGTAACGGAATGGAATTTGTGGAATGGAATCCGTTGTCAAAATTTTTAAATGTTTTCAAAATGGAAAACGCAAGATGAAAAATCTTGCAAAAAGACATTCTCTCCGATAGAGATTGCATATTAACATAGAATCATAACAAATGTCAAGCGTGCAAAATTAATGCGCAATATGAGTCAAAATAACTAAATCTCATCACTACAATTCAAACTTCAAGCAGCCTAAGACAAGCTCCATAATCTAATATCCCCAGTATCCTCAATACAATGCCCGGCATCTAATATCACTACAACACCTAACATCACTACAGCCCCTAACATAATCCTCCACAATACTTCACGCCCCTCACACAGAAAAAATCCCACAACCCCGATTTTTCAGTTATTATAGATACAGAAAAAATAAAAAGGGAACCAAGTCAAATCATGACGACAAGTACTATCAACAATAGTAATAACGATAAAAAATCCATACAGCCCAAGCTGCCCATACCGGCAAGGATCACGGAATTCATCCTCACCCTCTACCCGGTCATCGGACTCATTATCGCGGTGACGCTCAGGCTCTGCTCCGTACAGCGCCCGTACTATGCCCTGATGACCATGGCGCTTGCCTTCGTGCTGCTGACCTTTCTGACAAACAAAATCCCGCCGCTCAGGCACCGAAAAACCCCGGAGTCCGGCACCAACCTGCACCTTCGCGAATTCGTAGTAAGGTACTGGATGCTCACCCTGACCGCGATTCTGTGCCTGCTCTACCAGGCCCTGCACCTCGGACGCTCGGCCAGAACCCTGATCAGCGGCCTCACACTCTACCTACTCGTCTACTCCGGCTTTTTATATGGAAAAAAGTATGCTAAAAGACCCGGCAGAACCCTGCAAATACTCGCAGTCCTTCTGGCGGTAACCTCAATCGTCGGCATCATCTGGTGGGTGCAGTGCACCTTCCCGCCCATCGCCATCAGCGAGGAAGCGGCCAAATACTTCATCTCGGCACCGCACCGCATGGTATCGGTGTACATACACCCAATAATAGCGGCCACCTTCATGCTGCTGCTGGTATCCATCGTGATCTTTTCTTTGGGGGAAAAATTCAATAGGTCAATCCCGGATAACATAATAAGGTTCATCCTGCTTTTCATTGGAATCGCCGGAATCTACGCAAGCTTCACAAGATCAGCATATCTTGTCCTCGCTGCGCTCCCGATATTACTGTTACTCAGACTCCGCAACAACAAAAACAGGACAACCAACGCAATCGGAACCACAGCAAACTTATCAATCAACCAGAATACAACCAACCAATCAGGCAAAAAGCCCCTACCCACCGTCACCAAGATCCTCCTGATCGCCATCACCGTAATCCTCGTCCTGACCCTCCTCTACATCACCGGAGTGGCAGGCACGATCTACGAGAGATTCTTCGGAACTAACTGGCGCGAGGACCCCTCCTACACCTTCCGCATCGACACATTAAAAGTCACAGCGGACAGCATGCGCGAAGAGGGAATAGGACGATTCCTCTTTGGAAGAGGCCAGGGCAAAGGCGACAACATCCTGAAGGAAACTACCTGGCTTATTGAAAAATACGAAGTAATACCCGCCATCGACAACTCCTTTAGCACCATGCTGCTGGACCATGGAATCTTCGCCTTCATCCTGTTTGCAGCGCAGCTCCTGATAGTCCTGAAAAACAGCCTGAAATCCAGAAATCTTATCTACTACCTGCTCCTTCCCCAGCTCGTCATGGCCATCACATTTGATGCGCAGACCTGGCCAGGGACGGAATTCATGCTCTTTGTCATGATAGGAATTGAGATGGCAGGCCGCCGCTACCCCCACCCAGGCTTTAGCAAAGATCGCCCGCTCATTATAAGCGGCAGAATCTTCGCGCAGCCTGTCACCGGCGTTCAGCGCTACGGCATCGAGATCATCAAGCAGATCGACAAAATGGTGGAGCCCGGCGAAGCCATCCTCGCGCTCCCGCAAGGCGAACTGGTGACGACGCCTGACTTTAAGAACATTGAGCTGGCAGTCATAGGAAAAGGCAACGGCAACAAGTGGACCCAGATATATCTGCCGCTTTTTGCCTATAAAAAGAGAGGAACCATCCTCACACTCGCCGGAATAGCGCCCGCGATTAAGCCGGATTACGTGGCAACTCACGACATATCCTTCATGCGCTACCCCGACTCCTACGGAAAAGCCTTCCGCCTCATGTACCGTTGGGGCTACCTCATCACCCTCTATAGATGCAAGGGCATCATCACGATCTCGGAATTTAGCCGCGATGAGCTCATAGCTTTCTACGAACTCGATGAGGATAGATTCACAATAGCCGGGAACTCCGCGGAGCAAATACTTGAGAACAGCAGATTACAAAGTACACCTGAAAATAGAGAATCAGACAATTCTCATGAAAATAGCAAGTCACAAAATACTATAGAAGAAAATGCTACAACCCCAATTACCACTGATGATATCAACACCCTCGCAAAATGGGGCCTATCCCCTACTGACCCCTACTACCTCAGCGTCGGCAGCAAGAACCTTCACAAGAACCAGAAATTCATTAAGAAGCTTGCGAAAAAATACCCCGACAGAAAATTCGTGGTAGCAGGCGGCAGCGCAGCAAGATCCTTCGGCTCATCGGGAGATATGACCATAGACGACACAGAAAACAGCGTACCGGCAGGAACAACACCCGGCAAGGTTCCCCACAACCTCATCCTCACCGGTTACATCTCTGACGAAGACCTGCTCACTCTGTATGCCTACGCCCACGCCTTCATCTTCCCTTCATTATATGAAGGCTTCGGCATACCACCCATGGAGGCCATCCTCTCAGGCGTAAAGCACATCGCGTTAGCGGACATACCGGTCCTTCGCGAGATATACACCAAGGGCTGCTACTTCTTTGACCCTAAGAACATCAATGCATTTGACATAGACACACTAAATAATGAAAAAGATTGCATCACAGAAGAGGACAGAAACTTCTATATAAAAACATACTCGTGGAAGAATTCTGCAAAGAGAATTCTTGGGGCAATCAAATAGTTTTTCCAATATCAGGCTGCCTTTACCAGCAGCCTGATATTTTATAGGAATGTAGGGGAATACCTTAGGCACCTCTTTTCAAATTCGTGAAAATGCGCTATGATATTAAATTGTCTAACTATGTAAATTAAGAAGTATCAAAAAACAAAGGAGATAAATAATGAAAAAGGCACTTATCACAGGTATCAACGGTCAGGATGGTTCATATCTTGCAGAGTTCCTTCTTGAGAAGGGCTATGAAGTACACGGCACAGTTCGTCGTTCTTCCATATCTAATACAGCCAAGATCGACCACCTCCTCGCAGAGAACAAGATCAAGGTACATGACGCAGATATGTCTGATTCTTCATCACTTTTCAGACTTATCCACGAGATAGAGCCTGACGAAATATACAACCTTGCTGCTCAGTCTCACGTACAGGTATCATTTGACGCACCTGAGTACACAGGAGAGGTTGACGCTATCGGCGTCCTCAGAATCCTTGAGGCAGTAAGAGCACTCGGACTCACTAAGAAAACAAAGGTATATCAGGCATCCACATCTGAGCTCTATGGTAAAGTTGAGGAGCTTCCTCAGAAGGAGACCACACCTTTCCATCCCTACAGCCCTTACGCTGTAGCTAAGCAGTACGGCTTCTGGATGATCAAGGAGTATCGTGAAGCTTATGACATGTTCGCAGTAAACGGAATCCTCTTCAACCACGAGTCAGAGCGCCGCGGTGAGAACTTCGTTACAAGAAAAATCACACTGGCAGCAGGCCGCATCGCAGAGGGACTTCAGGATCACCTTGAACTCGGCAACCTTGATTCCAAGCGTGACTGGGGCTATGCTAAGGACTATGTAGAGTGCATGTGGCTCATCATGCAGCAGGATACACCTGATGACTTCGTAATCGCAACAGGCGTACAGCACACAGTACGCGACTTCACAGAGAAGGCATTCGCAGCAAACGGCATCAAGCTTCGCTGGGAAGGCACAGGCGCTGATGAGAAGGGCTACGACGCAGAGACAGGCAAAATGCTTGTATGCGTAAACGCAGAGTGGCTCCGTCCCACAGACGTTGACGACCTTTGGGGAGATCCCACTAAGGCTAAGACAACACTTGGTTGGAACCCTCAGAAGACAAGCTACGAGCAGCTCGTAGAGATCATGGCTAAACACGACAGAGAACTCGCTAAGCAGGAAAAGAAAGCAAGGGCGTAATGAGAGTAGCAATCGTACACGACTGGCTTCCCTTCATGGGCGGTGCGGAAAACGTAATAATAAATATGCATGAAGTGTTTCCGGACGCTCCCATCTTCACATCCATGTGCAACAGGATGAACATGACGGGAGCCCTTCGTGACGCCGATATTCGCACAACTCATCTTCAGAAGACGGAGAAAAAGCCGTTAAATCACAGGAAACTCTTCCCGTTCATGCCCACCGCAATGGAGAGCATCAACTTAAACGGCTATGACGTAGTCATAAGCAGCAGCACAAGTGTTGGCAAGAGCGTAATCACAGGTCCCGACACACTTCACATCTGCTACTGCAACACACCCATGAGATACGCTTGGGAGCAGAGATTCAACTACATCGGTCCCCTGACGGGCAAGGGCGCATTCAAACAGAAAATGATCTCATATTTCATGACCTTCATGAGAATGTGGGACTACGTAACGGAAGCGCGCGTTGACGTATTTGTTGCAAACTCCGTCAATGTCGCAAGGCGAATCCACAAACACTACAGAAGAGACGCCTACGTTATCCATTGCCCTGTGCGCATGAGAATGTTCCACACCTCCGAGGAGGACGGCAACTTCTACCTCTGCGTATCAAGACTTCAGGAGTACAAGGGAATCGAGCTCGCAGTCAGAGCGGCTACTAAGGAAAACCTGCCCCTCTACGTAATAGGAACAGGCCCCATGCGTGAGAAACTTGAACAGATGGCAGGACCCACCGTTAAATTCCTCGGCTTCGTTCCGGATGAGGAGCTCCTTGATTACTATGCAAAATGCAAAGCTCTCATATTCCCCGGAGTAGAGGACTTCGGAATCACTCCTCTTGAAGCTCAGGCCAGCGGCAGACCCGTAATAGCCCTTGGTAAGGGCGGAATCCTTGAAACCGTAATCGAGAACGAAACAGGTGTATTCTTCGACGAACCCACACCCGAATCCCTCCTCGATGCGATTCACAGATTCGAGAAGATGAGCTTTGATAAGGAAAAACTCCGCGCCCACGCTATGGAATTCGATGAGAGCGTGTTCAAGGAGAGACTTAAGAGATTTGTCGACGAACAGTACGCTATATTTGTAACCAAGCAGCTCGAAGGTGTTACAGTATATAAATAACATGATGCTATACGGAATAATCAGGATCAATAAATGATTCTGATTATTTTTACATAATTGCATTGCAACGGATGTATAGAGATGAATAAGTTTATAGAGAATATAAATATTTATTTGAAGGAAAGAAAAATTAAAAATGCTTACATTACTCTGGTTACAGGTTGGGAGAAGAGTAAGGTTAGTAGAGTGTTAAGCGGCAAAGCAGATCTTAAAATGGATGATGAATCGCTATTGGCAACATCTCTTGGAAAAGATATGAATTTCTTTCTTGGCTCGCCGGATGATATGGTACTATCAAATGCAAGATGTGAAAGCCTGGCATTTGATGCAGGGAAGTTGGGAAAGAACGATAAAGAGATTGCACACAGTCTGTTCGACATGTTTATGTTTTACGATGCACTTACCAATTTGGAAATATGAGAATACACTACTAATCGGTAGTGGTTTATTTATCACACTTTCCAAAAATTACAAAATAAGTTACAATAGTGTGTCGAACCAAATTTATTACTCGTGAGAGTGTGGAAAATACTCATTGCCTTCCCCTTGGGGGGAAGGTGGCGCGAAGCGCCGGATGAGGGGAAGAAGGTAACTATGAAAAAGGTTCTAATCTTCGGCGTCGGTGGTTTTGTAGGAAGCTACCTCGCAGCAGAATTCAAAAAGAATGGCTATGACGTATACGGAAGCGACCGCATCGGCATACAGGATTCGCCCGACATGGACGGAACCTTTGTTGCGGACCTTTCCGATTCAGACAGAGTTAAATCTATAGTTGCGTCAGTAAGACCTACACATATTGTAAACCTTGCAGCTATCAGTAATGTTGGACTATCCTGGAAGATACCGCGCACTACAGTTGAAGTAAACGTCAGCGGTGCCCTAAATATCCTTGAGGCAGTTCGCGACAACGACCTTGATACCAAGGTCCTTCTTATTGGTTCCAGTGAAGAGTACGACATCACAGATAAACCCATGGATGAGAACACCAAGCTCAATGCATCCAACCCTTATGGAATATCCAAGGTAATGCTTGAACAGTTCTCAGCAGTATACCGTGACTACTATGGTATGAAGGTATACCACGTCCGCGCGTTCAATCACACAGGCGTTGGACAGAGCGATAACTTCGTAATTCCTTCCTGGTGCAAGCAGGCAGCAGAGATATCCTGCAGTGGTAAACCCGGAACCATGAGAGTCGGTAACCTTGAAGTAAGCCGCGACTTCAGTAACGTCAAGGACGTAGTCAGAGCTTACCGTATGATAATAGAGAGTGAGAATTGCAAGGAGATCTACAACGTCGGTAACGGAGAATCCGTTCCGCTTAGAAAACTCCTTGAGTACATAACGAGCCTTTCAGACCAGCCTATCACAATAGAGACTGATCCCAAGCTCGTACGTCCCGTTGAGAACCCCGTTATCTGGTGCGATCACTCCAAGATCACCAGAGATCTCGGCTGGGAACCCGAATACAACATATTCGACACAGCAAAAGAACTTTTCGACTATTATGTTGAGATCGAAAACAACAGAAAATAAAAAAATCCCATCTAGCCTTCCCCTTGGGGGGAAGGTGGCGCGAAGCGCCGGATGAGGGGAAAAAGAGGTACAATTTTGGCAAAAACAATCGACCGTGTCCAGGAATTATATGACTACAGACAGATGATTTTCAGTACTGTCCACAGAGACTTGCGTGGAAGATACAAGGGTTCAGTACTCGGATTTATGTGGACCTTCCTAAACCCGCTGTTCCAGCTCCTTGTATATACCCTCCTCTTCTCAGTAATCATGAGAAGTAACATAGAGGACTATTACCTCCATCTGTTTGTGGCACTTGTTCCGTGGATCTTCTTTAGTACATGTATGAACGAAGGAAGCGGATGCATCCGCGATTCAGAGGGAATAGTTAAGAAAATCTACTTCCCCAGAGAAGTCATACCGATATCCTACGTTACCAGCCAGTTTGTAAACATGCTATTCTGCTTCATAATTGTGTTTCTGGCACTGTGGGTAGACGGACGCTTTACAAACCCCATTGTTTACGTGTATCTTCCCCTTATTATGATAATCGAATACGCCATGGCGCTTGGACTCACATTTATTCTCTGCGCATGGAACGTATACCTTAGAGACGTAAAGTACATCATGGGTATTCTCTGCATGGCATGGCAGTTCATGACTCCTATTATGTATTCCGTAGATCAGTTGCCGCCCAAGCTTATTAAGATCTTTTACTTTAATCCTATGACCTCTGTCATAGTTGCTTACAGAGATATACTGTTCTACCAGCAGACACCTGAACTTGACACCCTGGGAATTGCCTGCTTTATGGGTATCTTTTCTCTGATAGTCGGATGGTTCCTGTTTGACAGACTTCAGCGCGGATTCGCTGAGCAGATGTAATTATAGAAAAGTGGTAAGGATAAAATGAGCGAACAATACGCAATTGAAGTAGAAAACGTAAAAAAGGAATTCAAAATATATCATGACAGAGGACAGACATTAAAGGAGATGTCTCTTTTCAAAAAGAGAAGAGCCTATGATAAAAGAACTGTCCTAAAGAATATCAGCTTTAAAGTCAAAAAGGGCGAGGCCATCGCACTTATCGGACATAACGGCTGCGGTAAGAGTACTACACTAAAGCTATTGACCAAAATCCTCTATCCCGATGAAGGAAGCATCACCATGAGAGGACGTGTATCCAGTCTTCTGGAGCTTGGTGCCGGCTTCCATCCCGACATGACCGGCCGTGAGAACATCTATAACAACGCATCAATCTACGGACTTACGAAGAAGGAGATTGATGAGCGTGTTGATAGTATAATCGCATTTTCAGAGCTTGGAGAATTCATTGACCAGCCGGTAAGATCCTATTCATCAGGTATGTACACAAGACTTGCTTTCGCGGTTTCTGTTAATGTGGATGCCGAGATTCTTCTAGTGGATGAGATTCTGGCGGTAGGTGATGCCAATTTCCAGGCCAAGTGCTATGACTACATGCGCGGACTTAAAGAAAAGGGCGTAACAATAGTAATTGTTACACATGCGCTTGGAACTGTTAGAAGCTTTTGCGAGAGAGCTATCTGGATTCATGGTGGAGAAATTCGTGCAGAAGGTGAGTCCAACCCCGTTGTAGATGAGTATCTTGCTTACATGAATGCTGAGAGGGCCAAGGCAGAGGGCAGACCCGTTGAGCAGTCCGCCGACTCCAATCATTATGGAAGCGGAGAAGTGGCTATAGAAGCCTGCGAGATTATTAATTCCAAGGGTGAGGTTACCAGAGCACTTGATGCAAACGAGAACTACACCATGAGGGTAAAATACAACGTGGTTAAGCCTGTTAAAGGCTTCATCTTTGCCTACAGTATCTTTGACGGTGATCAGAGATGCATTTTTGGTATAGAGTCAACCAACAAGAATCTTCACCTGAATGGAGATAAGGTTGGCAAGGGCACAATTGAGATTGACTGTGCGCCCCTGAACCTCCTTACAGGAAAATACAGGCTTCAGGTTTCCATAACGGACCTTAGCAGAAGTCCCCTTGATTACTATAGGGAGTATTGCAAGATAGATGTGACTAATCCTGTCAGCGAGACCGGAATTATCCACTATGACACCACTTGGAGGATTGTCTGATAGCCGGATATTAGTACCAATGATGATCCGGTCATATCGGATTTATTGAAAGAGATAACTCAATCGGAGAGAACATGAGTCATAAGAAAATAAGCATGGAACAGCTCATACAGGAGCTTGAAAAAAGCGAAGAGCAGCGCGGTTATTCAGATAACATACCCGATTTTAGTGACGTGGTAGTTGATGACATGGTAGTGCTTGATGAAAATTACAGTTTCGACCGTCTCAGACAGCTCATGGAGGATTTGAAGAGAGGCTATAACGTATCTGTGGATACGCCTATTCCCGGAGGTGGAGCAAAGGGTTTTGTGAAAAAAGCTTTGAGAAAGCTCTTTCTTCCCGTTATAAGACCTATGAACGAGCAGCAGGTTGCTTTCAACCTGGCAGTTGTTCAGTGCCTCAATCAGATATTCCTCTACATAGAGCAGAATGGCGGAAGTCTTGCCCCTAATGATGAGAATGTTGTTAATAGCAGGGCAGAGCTTTACAAGAGACTTGATACGATTGAAAAAGCTGAAGAAGAGCTTGCTACCAGATTGCTGGTATTGGAAGAGAATAATAAATGAAAAAGATTTGTTTTGTAATACAAAGATACGGTACAGAGGTCAACGGCGGTGCTGAGACGCTTTGCAAGCAGCTTGCGGAGCGCATGACTGACAGATACGAGGTTCATGTTCTCACCACCAAGGCCATTGACTACATGACCTGGAAGGATGAATATAAGGCGGATGAAGAAGACATAAACGGCGTTAAGGTTCGCCGTTTTTCTGTAAAGAAGTGTAGAAACATCCGCATTTTTAATGCAATAAACTGGGTGTTCCTTCACAGGATGCTCTCTCCTGCTCTGGAGAACAGATGGATAACCGAGCAGGGGCCTTATGTTCCCGAGTTATTAGACTACATAAGGGATCACAAGGATGACTATGAGGCATTCATCTTTATGACCTACCTCTATTATCCTATCGTTAAGGGAATAAGCATTGTACCTGAGAAATCAATAGTGCTTCCCCTTGCTCACGATGAGCCTTTCCTTAGGATGAGGATATTCGATGACGTATTTAAACTTCCTAAGGCATTCCTCTTCGAGACAGATGAAGAGAGAGACCTTGTAAGAAGAAAATATAACAACTACCACATTCCCTACAGACTTGGCGGAGCTGGAGTCGAGGTTCCGGATAGAGTATGCGGGGAGGATTTTAAGAAGAAGTACGGCCTTGATAACTACATAATCTATGCCGGAAGAATTGATGAAGGCAAGAATTGTAAGGAACTATTTGACTTCTTCTTAAAATATAAGAAGGCTCATCCCGATGACTTAAAGCTCGTGCTTATAGGGAAGCCGGTTATAGAGATCCCTAATCACCCGGATATAGTGCCTCTTGGCTTTGTCAGCGAGCAGGATAAATTCGACGGAATGGCAGGCTCCAAATTCCTCGTTCTTCCTTCGAAGTTCGAGAGCTTATCTATAGTTGTGCTTGAGGCATTTAGCCTTGGCAAGCCCGTACTGGTAAACGGTGAGTGCGAAGTACTTAAGGGTCACTGCGACAAGTGCGGTGGCGGCTTCTACTACACCAACTATTATGGCTTTGAATCCAAGAGCCTACAGCTCCTTAGAAATCCTGAACTTCGCGACGAGATGGGCGAAAAGGGCAAAGAATACGTCAACACAAGATTCAGATGGAACATCATCTGCGGCAAACTTGCAGAACTCATCGAGTATGTAGATACTGACATATTGAATGAGGGTGAAGAAAAATAATCTGCCTTCCCCTTGGGGGGAGGTGGCGCGCAGCGCCGGATGAGGGGTCCGGAAATTAAGCATACGGAGAAACGGAATGAGAATAGTACAAATTCTTCCTACAATAACCATGGGTGACGCGGTAAGCAACGAGACCCTTGCTTTCTACCATGCCTTAAAGGAGGCAGGTTACGACACCGCCATCTACGCCCAGAATATAGGAGATAAACTCCCTAAAGGATTCATATATCGAATTGACGAGTACAAGGATGATGCTGACTTTATCATCTATCACCTCTCTATCGGCGGCGAGATCAACAACAGACTCATGGGCTACAAGGCAAAGTGTCTTATCGTCTATCACAACGTCACTCCAGAGGAATTCTTTGCTCCCTACAGCATGCAGAGCCAGATGCTCTGCAGAGAGGGCATAGAAGCGGTCAAAATGCTTTCTCAGACTCCGGTTATGTGTATCGCTGACTCCGAGTTTAACAAGCAGGACCTCATCAGATTGGGTTACACCTGTGACATCAAGGTTCTGCCCATTCTCATGCAGTTCGATGACTACGACAAGAAGCCAAGCCAGAACGTGCTTAAGAGATTTAAGGATGATGGCTATGTGAATATCCTGTTCACCGGCCGTATTGCACCTAATAAGAAGCAGGAGGACATCATCAGATCCTTCTACTACTACAAGACTTACATCAATCCCAAGTCAAGACTTATACTTGCAGGTTCCTACCAGGAACAGGATATCTATGCGAGGAAGCTTCGCAAATATATTAAGCAGCTTGAGCTTGATGATGTGATAATGACAGGCCACATTCCATTCGATGAGATTCTGGCCTACTATCACCTGGCAGATGTATTCCTTGTTCTCAGTGAACATGAGGGCTTCTGTGTACCACTTGTTGAAGCTATGTACTTCGGCAAGCCTATCGTAGCTTACGATTCCACTGCTGTCGGCGAAACCCTTGGCGACGCCGGAATCCTCCTTAAGGACAAGGATTCTAAGCTTGTCGCAGAAGCAATCGACAGAATTGTCAAAGACACCGACCTTCGCGACTACTTCATCCAGGCCGGCAAAGACAGACTTGCTACTTTCGCTCCTGAGAAGGTTAAGAAACAGTTTATCCAGATCGTGGAAGAAGCAATAAAAGCGCTATAATAGGCGCTTTTATTGCTTCTTCTTTACTTTAAGACACTATTTTTCTCATTCTTTGCTTCGCGGAAGCCTTGTTCCGCCCGGAGATAACTCCAATCGTGAAGAATTGTTTCTGAGATTTACGCATGAAAGCAAGTAAAAGAGAAAAGATAAATCCACATAGCTGAAACAATCCATAAGTTTTACCTCGCGGGAATATTGTACGGTCAGATATAAATCTGATTGCGAAGAATTGTTTCCGAGATTTACGCATGGAAGCAAGTAAAAGAAAAATGATAAAACTTCCGCAGGAATTTTCTCTTGTGGATTTACGAATTGAATTAAGTGAAAGAAAAAGGGTAAATCCAGCTAAGCAATAGTCCCCAAAAGTTTTATCCGTGGGATATAGTCATCCAGATAGAGATATATGTCCAATATACTCGACAGAAAGTAAGGATATTTGTCTAATATACTCGACAAAAAGTAAGAATATTTGTACAACATATTAGACAAAATATATGTATTTTTGTCTAATATGTTGTACAAGCGATGAGGCCATTCAGTTCATCGTCAGTCAAGGGACTTTCGCGGCATAAATCCTCGCACATAGGATGTGCCACGGTTTATTCCACGGTTCCCTTGATTGACTTGCTTTCCTGCGTATACAGGCTGTGCCGATAACGGGGAACTGGATATGAGCCATGGATATCCGTTATCGGACATTCATTGTACGCAGGAAAGTCACTTCATTATGTCATCAGAATCCGGAAGGATTATTATGGGGCACGGCCCCATACCCCGGCCTCCTCCAAGGAACTGAATATATGTTTCTACCTGAATCAAAATATACCCGAAAAAGTCAAAATGAAATTGCCGAAAAAAAAATAATAACGCCGAAAAATCTAAAATGAAATTGGGGTAAGGCCAGTAAATATGCGGAAACATGTATTAGAAAAATAAGATAAAAAATAGACCGAAATATAGTAATGAAATTACAAAAATACATATACAAATATACTCTAAAACGGGAACCATCACTCGATGGTTCCCGTTCTCTTAGCAATATATAATCTTACAGAGGCTCTTGAAGCACCCTTACTTGCATCAGGAGCAGCTTTATGTACTTGGTAGTTAGTATCAAGATCCCCATACCTGAATTCAAGATATCTTGTTGTATCTTCCTCTACAACACTGTAATCATCATAGAATCTGACAGCCTTAACTTCGAAGAAGCCGTGCTCGTGGAGTGTGAATCTGATGGCCCTGTCACTCATAAGATGATTATAGTAGCCATCTCCGTGGGTCATGGCATCAAGTTTGTAGACGTCGACACCACTGAGAGTCCAGGAATTGGTTGTAACCTCCAGATCCCTTATAGCAAATCTCACAGGTTCACCTCCTGTGACTTCAGACCTATAAGGCACTCCTATATAGGAGAAGGTAATAGGGTTATAACCGGGCAGCAGGATCATATCAAGACTCATCTCAACGGATGGTTTATCGAGCATTACATCAACCTTATTCTGTGCCTGAGCTATCACAAGCTCAGCATCAATATAGCTTATAATCTTAAAGCTAACACGAGTCCTTACAGTATCGTCAGTATTATTCATTAGATAAATGGCAGCAGTCTCTCCGCCTGTCGAATATCTCTCACAATACATTCCTGTGGGATCAAATCCCCTCCAGTGCTTGTCAAATACTACAGAAACAGGAGCATCTGACCCGGGTAACACAGGCATAGTGAAGAGAAGAGAGTCGCGGATAGACTTAGCTGTTCTGGTCAGTTCCTCTTCGTAAAGTGTAAAGTGTATATCTGAAGGAGATGTAATGAGCACATTCTCATAAGTATCAACCTCATCAACATCGGAGAGGATATCATACATTGCTTTGGAACCTGGCATCATCTCTTCGGCAAAATCCCCGATATGAGCATTCACAGGAGCGGTAGAATCTTCATCATCAGAAGCATTACCAGAGCCATTATCATCACCTGCACCACCACATTTATATTTCCCCTCAAGATACTGTCTCAAAGCATCCATCTGGCAATTATTCAATGAAGAAAACTCTGCATCAAAAGGTGATATCTCCGGTACAGGATACTCTGCATCGCAGGGATATTCAAAACGGAATTCTAAAGGTTTAGAAACAGGTTTCGAATCCTCTTCCGGCGAAATTTTCCTGCCAAGACGCTCAATAAAGCCGGGCGCCTTATGAAGATCACGAAATTCCTCTATATTTGCGATCTGTAGCCCAATACTCTCGCAGCGTTCCTGGCATTCGGGAGAGAGCGCAACAGAGGAAAGATATAGTTTCCTTGCCATTCCTTCTGATAGCAGATTGTCAGCATGAAACAGCTCATTAAGACCAGGTACTCTGCCAAGTAAATCCTTGTAACATGCAACAACAAAATCAGAATCGCTTGAATATATATCAGTATTTAATAGATAATTGAAATCCTTTGTCTCGGACATCTCTAAACTCCTTCAATTAATTATTCAGCATCTCCCACACTCTCTCAAACTCAAATGGAATAAGCACATTGGGGCCTGCATGAAGCTCCTGCTCACCTGCATCAACCGCACGGATAAATTCCTTCAGCTCCTCAGGGTGAAGCGGATAAACACCGGGAATACCCTTTAATTCCTTTAAGTTCTCCTCATCCGGCATAATGCCGTCAAGCAATGCCACCGTAGGAATGCCGCTGTAAGCAGATTCGAAGATAATGGAAGAATTCCCGCTACCAATAACCATATTGTGGGAAGAAATTGCATCATACACAGTGACTGAGGAATCCAGGAAGGTATAGCCCTCCTGAGACAGAATCGGCAAAATGCCATTATCGCCAAAGGCCATCTTGATAGGAATATCAGGCCCTATATTATCCCTGAACCACTGTGCAAACCCTTCCGTACCAAGCTTGTTATAGAAATTAGGCACATTACTTGGGAAAAATACAGGCTTACACCTGCCAAGTCCTGTGGGTACTTTAGTTTCCTGTCGCTTCTTTATCCAGCCCACAACCTCTACCTGCTTGCAGGTCTTACGAAGTTTGTAATACATATTATTCCTATAGGGAACCAGCACCAGATCGAACCTGTCGATAAAAGGAATCTCGCTCTCATGCATGAAAACACCCATATCATGAGGATAATAAACCGTCATGTCAGGGTGGAACTTATCAAGAAACTCCAGGGGAGCAATAATATTCGGATCCGCATGGTGGTTGGAAAACTCATAGGTCCTGGAATCAAACCACAGATGGGATGATGTGATAAGAGTGATGGAATACACCTTGGAGAGCTCCTCCAGGCGAGAAACCATCTCACCTCTCTCATAAGGAATCCTGTGATCATCCACCAAAATAGCAGAAGCACCCTTACTCACAAAATAATCAAAAAGGGGATGGATGGAGTTCTCTCCGCCATATCCCAGAAAAACAAAGTATTTAGGCTTTGTACTCATAAAAGCTCCCTTCAGACCCCACCTCAAAGGTGAAAATCAATAAGTACCTAAGTACTGAAATAATCTAATAATCTATGATATAATATAATGCACAAAAATGACAAGGTTTGGAGAGATTACATCCCAATGGCAGAGATGGAAAATATAAATTCCGAAGAAATTGAAGAGACAGAAGAATACATCATAACCGACAGAGTCAGAGGCATCTGGGCTGCAGAGCTTAATATGCTCCGCATATTCATTGACATATGTGACAGACATGGCCTCACCTATTATATCTGGGCAGGAACCCTTCTTGGAGCAGTAAGGCATAAGGGCTTCATCCCCTGGGATGACGACATCGACGTAGCGATGCCCAGAGCTGACTATGATAAATTCATGGAAATAGCCCAGTCAGAACTTGATAAAGCTGAGAAGGGCAGATACTTCTTACAGAATGACCACACGGATTTAGGTACCTTCATGGGCGGCAAGATGAGAATCCGTGATAATAACACTACGGGAGCTGAGGTCTTAGATCTTACGAGGCGAAGTAACTGGGGGATTTGGATTGACATCCTGTGCCTTGACTACGTATTTGAGGATGAAGCAAGGCGCCGCGAGCAGATCCGCCTCATCGCCAGATATAAGAGACTGTGCAAGACACAGACCTACGGTGAGACAGTTCTAGAATTCCAACAACTAACAAATAAACAGAAACTAATTTATCACTTTTATGTAAAGAAGCAGGGCAGAGACGGACTTCTTAAGGGCTACCGGGATGCATGTACCATGTGCCCCGGGGAAGAGGGTAGACTCCTCTTCCCATTCACAAACGCATTCAATCCTAACTTCTACAGAGTCTACTTTGCGGAGGACTTCAAAGAGACAGTAGAACTGGAATTTGAGGACCTCAAGGTGAAGGCCCCTATAGGCTACGACAGGATCCTTCAGATGTACTACGGAGATTACAACGAGCTTATCCCTGAGAGTCAGAGAAAGCCCAAGCACCTCGGGGTTTTTGACCCGGAGGTACCTTTCTGTGAATACCAACACAGAATGATGGATATGTTCAAGGGCGTTGAGGATAAGACGCTGGTACTATTTGGCGCTGGAAATATGGCCGGGACTTACTTAGGAAGACATAGTAACCACAGACCCGCATTCCTGGTGGACAATGGCGTTAAGACCTGGGGAAGATTTGTAGACGGACTACTTGTCTGTGGCCCCGATAAGCTCCTTGAAATCCCTAAGGATAAGCTACGAGTTATCATTTGTAATATCTACTACCCGGAGATTGCCAAGCAGCTTCAGGAGATGGGAATAGATGACTACTACCTCTTTGCAGAGGACTTAAGCGTTGTCAATCAGACACTTTTTGCTGAAGAGCGAATAAACGCGCAGATCTGGTCCAAATCCAGAAATAATCAATGAGAGGACTGACAAATTGAAAAAAGTTATTACATACGGATCATTTGACCTGTTCCATGAAGGACACTACCGCATACTTCAGAGAGCCAAGGCGCTTGGAGACTACCTTATCGTGGGTGTTACCACAGAGAGCTACGACGCCACAAGAGGAAAGCTCAACATAGTAAACTCACTCATGGAGCGCATAGATGACGTCAGAAAAACCGGCTTTGCCGATGAAATTATAGTTGAGGATCACGTCGGCCAGAAAATAGAAGACATCCAGAAATACCACATAGACGTCTTCGCCATCGGAAGCGACTGGCTCGGCCAGTTCGACCATCTCAAAAAATACTGCGATGTCGTATACCTTGAGAGAACAAAAGGCGTATCCAGCACCCAGAAAAGGGCAAGGAACTACGAAATCGTCCACATGGGAATAATGGGCACCGGAAGAATCGCTGACAGATTTATCCCCGAAGCCAAGTATGTAAGCGGACTCGATGTCAACGCCGTATATAATCCGCATATCGACAGCGCCAGATCCTATGCAGAGCGCCATGAACTCGGAATTTTCACGGATGACGAAGAAGAGTTTTACAAAAACGTAGATGCGGTCAATATTGCGACACCGCATGAGACCCACTATCAATATATCAAAAATGCTTTAGAGCATGGTAAACATGTCCTTTGTGAGAAGCCCATGGTTCTTGAGAAGGCACAGGCAGAGGAACTCTATAACCTTGCAGCAGAAAAGCATCTCATCCTCATGGAAGCCA
Organism: Butyrivibrio sp. WCD2001; assembly: GCF_000424485.1. Lineage (NCBI taxonomy): Bacteria > Bacillati > Bacillota > Clostridia > Lachnospirales > Lachnospiraceae > Butyrivibrio > Butyrivibrio sp. WCD2001. The sequence goes on from NZ_AUJZ01000022.1 coordinate 18,865, forward strand.
TAAAAACAGCCTATGCACCGGGATTCATAAGACTCCTTAGCCTTGTAGAGACAGGAGTAATAGGTGAGATCAGAGACGTTGAATCCTGCTTTACAAGACTCACACCGGATAATCTCCGTGAGATGAAGGACACAGAATACGGCGGAAGCTTTACCGAATTCGGAAGCTACACACTCCTTCCTATCGTAAAAATCCTCGGATCTAACTACAAAGGCGTGAGATTCGAATACTACTCTGCTCCTAATGGAGTGGATGTATATGCCAAGGCTTTTTTCCGCTATGACAACGCCATGGCGACTTCCAAGACAGGACTTAAGGTCAAATCCGACGGGCACCTTCTCATCTCAGGAACCAAGGGCTACATCTTTGTTCCGGCACCCTGGTGGAAGACCACAGAATTCGAGATCTGTTATGAGGACTTCCAGCAAAACGAGAAGGTCTACACCAAGTTCCTCGGAGACGGGCTTCGCTACGAACTCAGCGACTTCGTATCCGCCATAAACGGATTTGATAAGGGCGAATTCAAACTCACCAAGGAAGACTCCGAAGCTATTGCGGATATCATGGACAGATTCCTCAAGTGGAGAAAAAGAGTCGGAGCGATTAAGAAGAGCGAGATGTAAATACTGCAGATACCACTAATTATCATCATGTTGATATTTTATGGTTGGGAGAAAGAGTATGTTTAATAACATTGAAATTGAAAGCTATAGAGGCTTAAAGAATATAAAACTGGATAATCTTGATAGGGTCAATGTTATTATTGGCGAGAATAATAGTGGTAAAACCTCGGTTCTGGAAGCTATCCAGCTATTTGAGGAGGAAGATGTTATATATAATCTTTCAAGTATTGCGTATAAAAGACAGGTTATGAACAGAGCAGCACTTCGGGTAACGTTAACTAAGTATGAAATGCTGTATTATTCACTACCGATGAATGAATCAGAACCAATGATTAGTATTAGAGGTCAGGGTCACTTCGGTGAATACGATGTTGGAGTAAGAGCGAAGAAACAATATATAGATATAGACAGGCTCGAATTCCGTCGATCAGAAGAGCAGTATATACCATATTATGTTGAAGATAACGGAACAGTACCGATTCTTGTAGGCGAATATTATTATAATTCGAATGGACATCATGATATACGGGAAGGCTTTGAAGTTCCTGTTATAGGTTCATTGCGAGGAGAGGAAGAAAAATACATAGATCGCGGGATCAAGGTGGTGGTTAAAACAAGGTACATTTCGCCAAGAGATATTTATTCCGGCACCTTTGAAGTTGCTTACTATAAAGGGATTTTGATGAATGAGAAACAAGAGCTAATAGAGTTACTTAAACTCTTTGATCCTACAATAGTAAATGTAGAGGCTTCTCTAGAGGGACAAAGTAAAAAAATAATGATAGAAGATGAAACCGGCTCAGTAAGACCCTTATCAGTGTATGGGGAGGGAATGAGAAGAGCCTTTTCTATAGCTAATGCACTTAGAACGATAGGAGAGGGCGTTCTTCTTATCGACGAATTTGAAGTTGGAATTCATAAGAATGCACTTTCAAAATTTGTGGATTTTTTATGTTATATGGCTAAAAAGAATAGAACCCAGCTGTTTCTTACCACCCACAGTGGTGATGCCATTGATGCGCTTATTGATGCACATGAAGCCGGAAATGGGTTTAATGTATATAGGCTGGAAAGCTATGATCATAACATATATTCCAGAAAATACGATGGAAGAGACCTATACAAAATGAGAAGTGAGCAGGGATATGGACTTCTATGAATAAAAAGCATTATTTAATGATAGTTGAAGGTGCACATGACACTTCAATAGTCGGAAATATTTTAAAGTATAAAAAATGGGCAAAAAGGAAAGAGGCGCCTTCAAAAATATCAGATGTATGGAACAGTATAATTCCAGACAAATTTCCATTTAATTCAGACAGATATGACAGAATAACTCCGGTTCCGGATTTCTATGAGAGTGATAACTTATCAATAGCCATAAAAACAGCGGGCGGAGATTCATCGCTTGCAAGTACCTTAGCACAGACAATTTCTGTCATGGAGATAAAGGAGCAAGCGCAGATAGATGGGATTCTTGTTTTGATGGATGCGGATACCTTTTTTGCCAGTAAAAAGACGGAGGCGTTTATTGATGAATTATCTAAAGAAACTACTATTGAGATGCTAGACAACAGTGTTTCTGTGGTAGGATCGCCTGTCAAAATTGAGGTAAAGGAGTTTTGCTTCCCTGACAATAAAAATGTCGGAAATCTCGAGAACCTCTTGATTGATTGTGGTAAGATTCAATATACCGACTTACTGGATTTATCAAATGAATATGTCTCAAAGGCGGATTCGCTTGGGCTCGAAGAGTCCAAGATAGATAAGATTCAGTATAAGAAAAAGGCAATAATCGGATGTATGACAAATATACTTAAACCAGGTAAAGCAAATCAATCATCTATTCTGGATAACAAATGGGTTACGGATGAAACAGCAGAAAATGTTGAGGGGCTAAAGCAATTGATTAATTGCTTGGAAAGCTTTTTGGGGATGTAATGGCTGAGAGTAATTTAAACCAAATAGCAAATATAATTGAAAATGTGTTTGCTGAAGAATTAGATACATTTCTTAGAGACTGTGTTGAGGAAATGGAAGAATATGACTTTCAGATATACTTTCCTGAGAATGTAGTTGAGTTTGCACAGATGGACTATCTTGATTCTATTGAGATTACATCTTGTGATGTGGACGAACAAGAGGATGATTTGCTATATTCCGGTGAAGGGACAGCACAAGTATATGCAGATGGTTCTGTGTATTTTGACAAAGAGTACCATATCGTCGATTCTGCGATTATACCGATAGAGTTTTCATTTAGTTTTATTAAGAGTGAAAATGGACAATATAGTGACGTGGAATTTGGTTGGGAAGAATAAAAAGCACTGGACTGGAATTATTTGATGATAAAAGAATTTCTGAGAAGAATAACAAAAAATTCTCATGACAACCATGCACCTATAACGCCATCTATAACAGCCGACATCACTTCCGCCTACACCCTCATCCCCATCGATTTCCACGGTGGCGGAATAGGAAAGAGAATAAACAGCGAAGACGGAACTCTTGAGGCAGCAGATGGAACTACCATGACAACCTTCAAGGTGTATCACATACAGGAAGGCGATATTGTAGAAGTCATAAATAAAAACTACGAGTTCAAGCTTGCAACTTATAGAGAAGGCCCAGCTGATCATCTAATCTACACCTACTGCTATCAGAGCGAGGAGAACTGGACCATTTACAACAATGACTTTATTGAAGATGATAACTACCTTCAGACATACACATCTAAGAAAGATACCTACATCCGCATCCAACTAAGAAGATGTGACAAGGGCACAATCAATATAAATCTTGATACAGAGCCTGTAATCCATATAAAAAGTCCTAAAACAGCCAGGATAACTAAGGCAGCAGTGCCCTACCCATGTAAAACCTTCTTCGCAGATGAGATAAGAAAAACCGCAACCGCGATATTAAAAGAAAAAGAGGCAATTAGAGCTGAGGGAAAAGATACAATAACCCTTGCACTTCTCGCTGATACTCATTATGTAATGGGTGGTACCTTCGAGGATACTCTAAGTAATCTCAAAGCAGTGCATAGCCAGGCGCCCTTCGATGCGGTACTTCACTTGGGAGACCTCACAGATGGCATGAGTACGAAGGCTGTCGCAAGAGACTTCTCTCAAATCGTTCTTGACGGTTTACGGGAGCTCGGAACACCCGTATATCCTGTAATAGGTAATCATGACACCAATTATTTCAAGGGTAATCCTGATGTCCTCACTGAGGAGGAACAGGCTGCAATGTATTTGCAGGATATAGGGCAGGCTAATCCAAGATATTATGTTGACTTCGAAGATATAGGACTACGCCTTATTATTTTCAATTCCTTTGATTCCAAGGAAAAAGTCAGATATGGCTTTAACGACAGAGATGTCTCATTCCTTGAAGATACCTTGAGCAAAACACCAAAGACCACTAAGGTCCTCGTATGTGCCCATGTGCCTCTTCTTCCGAAGATGCACTACTGGAGTAAGGAAATCAGGAATCATGAGAAGATTTTGGCACTCATTCAAAAGCACAATGAGAAACATGGTACCATTCTTGGATACGTCCATGGTCACAACCACTCAGACCAGATAAACACAGAATATGGCTTCCCGATAGTATCAATCGGCTGCAACAAGTTAGAGTACTTCACCGACTACAAGCCGGAGGGATCTGTGACCTATGAGAGAAAGATGTGCGACGAGACACAGGATCTGTGGGATGCACTTATCATAACCCCTTCAAGGAACAGATTGGCGTTTATTCGCTTTGGAGCAGGTGAGGACAGGGTAGTAGAAAACCCACTATGACACAACATTAAAAACGGAGCATATACATGAAAATATGGGCACATCGCGGAGCATCGGGCTATGCGCCGGAAAATACAATACCTGCCTTCAAAATGGCAGTAGACATGAAAGCAGACGGAGTGGAACTGGACGTCCAGATGACACGCGACGGACACCTCGTAGTCATCCATGATGAGAAGATAGACAGGACCAGCAACGGAACCGGTTTTGTGAGGGATTACACCCTCGAGGAACTTAGGCAGTTCGACTTTAGTAAGACACATCCAGAATGTGGCAGAGCAGATATTCCCTTACTTGAAGAAGTCTACGACCTTCTAAAGGACACAGGGATGACAATAAATGTAGAGTTCAAAACCGGAATAATATTCTACGAAGGCATAGAGGAACGTGTCCTTGAACTTACAGAGCGCATGGGCATGCAGGACAGAGTATGGTACTCATCTTTCAACCACTACACAATAAAGCGCCTGAATCAGATGAGAAACAACCTCAAGACCGGAATTCTGTATGTTGACGGCATATATGAACCATACAATTATGCAGAGACAGTAGGCGCAATAGCGCTTCACCCTTCAGTCAATAACCTTAAATACCCAGAAGTAGTGCAGAAAGCTCACGAAAAAGGGCAGAAAGTTCATGTTTGGACGGTAAACACAGAGGATCAGATGAAACTATGTGCTGAGCTTGGGGTAGACGCGGTTATAGGTAATTATCCGAATAAGGCAAGGGAGTATTTTGCAGAATAGGACATATACAATCAATCCTGAAAAAGCGAAGGAGTTTCTTTGAGAAGCTTTCAAAAAGTGCGCCAAGCAAAAGCGATTGGGAACGAATCAAAAATAATAGATAAGCAAAAGCTGGATGCCTTATTTGAAAAAATAAGCAAATAATATTTTATGATGATTAGAATCCAGAAATGACAGATTATAAATTTTAAGTCAAGCAATTTGCGCATTTTATGCAAATCGTTTGGCTTAAATTTGGTTATATGATATTAAGAGGGGGGGCGATGATTATGAAGGATAATAATCTTTTGAGTCAATATAAAGAATCCAAACGAATTATCAGACAGGCTATGAATGATAATCAGCTTGTGCTGTTTGTGGGAGCTGGAGCTTCTATTGCATCAGGAATGCCATCTTGGTCAGAGGCCATAGAAAAAATAGCTGAAAGGCTTTCTATAACTGATACGCCATTAGACTATCTGCGTATACCGCAAAATTACTACAATGCCCGAGGGAAAAAAGAATATACGCAGTTGATGCGAAACATATTTAAACATGGAGATTTTCTTAAACCGAACGAAATACATAATAAAATTGTTGAGTTTAATGCAGAGACAATAATAACAACTAATTATGATCATTTGATAGAACAGGCAGCAGAGGATAACAGTCAAGTTATTTCAGTTGTTAGCAAAGATGCGGATTTGCCATATCGCAAAGCTGGAAAAGAATTAATAAAAATGCACGGTGATTTCGAAAATGACAATTTCGTACTCAAAGAAGAGGATTATCTGGACTATAGCAAAAACTTCAAACTGATAGAGAATTACGTTAAGTCATTGATTGGTACCAAAGTGGTTCTATTTATTGGATATTCATTCAATGATCCGGATATGAAACTTATTTTTTCTTGGGTTAAAGATATTTTGGGAGGCGATTTTCAACGTGCATATCTTATAGAAGCGGTGAAATCTTACGACATTAATGAAGCAGAGTATTTTAAGAACTTTGGGATTAATATATTGTATGCATCTGTTGAGCTTTCTCTTAATCCTAAAAAGGGGATCGATCCTGCGTACAACTTGTTATCTATGCTTAAATGGCTACTTGTGCCAGACGATACAAACAAGATAGATTATTTATTAAATAATCTTAAGCCATTTAAGGGGATGTATTATGCAAGTCAGAAGTATTTAAAGGGAATTTTTGGTGACGCTGGTATAAGGCTAGAGAATGGTGTTCTAAGTATTATTGATACAATAAAAGAAGCTGACGTAGATACACAGTTAATTTTTAACTCTTTAGCGTATGAACAGTGGATAAGAATAGAGAAGCATATTGAGCTTCCTGAAGAATTGTTTTTTACTTGGGAAGATTCTGTTAAAAATGATGAAAAAAGGATTAGAGAAATTCAGGATAATAATAATAGATGGGCGGAAGAGTATTTCAAGGACTTTAAACCAATGAAACTGAAACAGAAAGAAATTTCAGACATCCTTGATATTATTAGCAAATCAAATATTCTTTGCTTTGAATGCCATTTGGTAAGTAATAAAAGTCAAACTACATGGAATGTAGTAAGAATACCAATAAAAAAATCCAATAATCCAGAATGGATGTCATATGTCAATTCTTTCGATTTTGGTAAATTGGAAGAAATAGCTAATACAAATAGAACTCAACTCGCAGAGACGAGACCTGATTTGTTTATGGAACAAGGGTATATTCACTTTGTGTTGGGAGAATTTCTTTTATCATATAATTGCTATAAGAATGCAAAAAGTATTTTTTATAAGCAACAAAAATATATACAGTTCTTTATCGCGGAATTTAATAGATATATCGTAGGTAATATGATATCGAAGGGACTAATATACGGTATAGATTCATCAAATGCAAAAAAGGTTAAAGAAGAATGTGATGCTATTGTTTTAGATAAAATGTTTAATAGTTTACCGGATTTGGGTGAATCAAATAAGGCGCTTAAGGATATTTATACCTTTAATGTAGCTTATACGTTGTTTCAGGATGCATATAAAACGTCGGAAAAAGTAGATGAGCAGGCGAAAACAAAATATTTATTGTTCAGTGGAACATATGCTTTTGCCAGTATGAGGGAGAGTATATCAGATTATTATGATTATATTACTCTTAATTATCTTCCGGTAAATCATTATAGTGAGCATGTGAGTATTTTTAGAATGTATTTTCAGAGTATTGTTAATTCTGCTTCGATCCGAGATGATAATAATGTTGATGAGCTATACTCAGGTAAGAGGGTTCATGCTAGTGAATTGGTGCCATTCGACGTAATGGTTGCGTTGAGGTTTGTAGACACCAAAAATATTGAGAAACTTTTAATGGGTAATACGATAACTCTCAATATGTCTGCGGTAAATTATTTATGTTTAGTTATTAATAACTACAACAAAAGGACGATGTCTAGACCGCTTGTGAATGAAGATATATTCTGGAAATGTATAGTTATTCTAGGGCATTGTACTCTTTCTGAGGAACTGGTAACAGTTGCTATAAAGAAAATGGTTAGTACTATATGCACAAGTGATTACGGATTCCAGGCCAATAGAATAATAAGCTTTTTAAATAATGCCAACAGACAAAAGGTTATTTCTGCAGATGTCATCACTAATATGGAACTATTATTGGAAGGAGAACTTGAAACTTTAGCACAAAATAAAGGAGAGGCTCAATTCCACAGGGATATTGTTTATTCACAATTGTGGATTATGCAAGAAAATGGGGGCATCTTTGATAAACCTAAATTAATAACTCCATTATTGATTGATGATTCACGATTATTATGCGCATACATATATAAACTGTTAGGAAAAAAGAGTCAGAAGGTTATTTATGATGCGTATTGCAATTGGACATTTGAAATGAGTGATTTTGGATTTGAGTTTTATTATTTATTAGTTAATTCCAAAATAATTCAGCCGAATAACGATGCCGAAAAAAGTATTATTGAATATTATGGTAAAATAAAAACAAATGAGATACAGGCAAAAGGAATCATTGTTGTGCCAGCCCAAGATGAAGATCGATTTTTATACAACTTATTGGATTTGTACATGAAGGATTTAATCATAAATAAAGATGCATGTAAGAAGCTTATATTGGAACATGATCTTCCCGGAGTGGAATGGCTAATCGATTATAGAAATTATGATTATGATAAATTTGATCCTAATTGGCTGAGGCTATGCACTAAAGGTCTTATTACGGAAATATGTAGAGAAGCAGATGTTAGAAAAAAGATAAGAAGAGCAGTTGAAAACCAATATAGGAAGGGGAAGGTGATCCCGGAGATCATAGATATTTATTTCAATACATTGGTTTCGTAAAAGGTGATAAGAGAAAAAGTTGGGAGCAGACATTATGGTAACGTTGGATAGTTCGCAGTGCAAGTGCGGAAGATGTGGCAAAATACTGGATATAAGTTGGGAAATAGATTCTGTAGACTCACGAGAAAAGAATATGGGAAGTGAGTCGTATTATTCTGCAAGTACAAATGTGATATGTCCTGAATGTGGGAACGAGATAAATTGTTCTATTCAGTTTGTTGAATATCCGGATGGCGTGCTGGAGGTACCTCCTAAAGTAATAGAGATAAGCGATGACAGATCAGAATTGGAAACTCCCAGGGTTAGCTTCGGAGATTATTGAGGTGACAAGCTATGATTATAACTATTGATAATTGGGGACCTATTGCCCATTGTGAATATGATTTATCTAAGAGGCTCATAGTAACATATGGTGATAATAATATAGGAAAATCATATGCTATGCAGGTAATGTATTTGCTATTAAAAAGTGTCCTTTCGGTAGAGCCATACTATAAAATTATGTATTTGTATGGAGGGCAACGAGACGACATTGCTCAAAAGATCCGTAAGCTTGTGTTGTCGTTTGCCGATGGATCAGATCAGGATGTAGATATAACAGATGACGTTACTGAGATTTCAGGAGAATATTTGCGGGAACTGATATTACCGCAATTTAACGAATCGCTAAGAAATTCTTTTGGGCAATATGAGAACTTAGTTGATAAGAATCCCATAATAAGGCTCAGTGTTAATGAAGGGTATTTTGAAATACGACTTAAAGATTATATTGTAAATTACAAGTTTACAAATAAGAAAATCTGTTTAAAAAGGACACAATCTTCATATCATAAATCCAGAGAATTAAAGAACGAATATGATATATATGTTGTTGAAAATACTGATGGATCCAAATTAACTGATAGTGCAGCAAGGTTGGTAATGGATAAAATATATGAGTCGGCACATCAGTTTATTAAAGAGATTACAACACAGATTACAGAAGTTCATTACTTACCGGCATCAAAAGCCGGATTGGCAATTGGCATGAATTCGCTTGGACCCATTATGGCTCAGCTTTCCAGGAATAGAGAGCGGTTTACGAAGGGATTCCAAATATCAAGTATTCCTGAGCCGTTTTCGGATTATTATTTGGAACTTTGCTCAATAGAATCAAGAAAAAGGGGAAAATATAACGATTCTGCAGAGGCGATTGAAAATAATATTCTTGGAGGAAAAGTTATTTTTGATGCAAAGACCAAGGAACTTTTATATAACAGGCAGGGAACCGATGAGAAAATATCCATGACGGATGCATCATCTATGGTAGCGGAAGTTTCCCCACTGGCAGCATTTTTTAAGTATATTGTTTCTGGTACAGCAATTAAGCAGGATAGTAAGGCTTTGATTTTTATAGAGGAGCCGGAAGCACATTTACACCCGCGCAATCAGGTTAAGCTTGCTAGAGAATTGGTCGAGATTGCAAAAAATGGTGCAACTTTAGTAGTAGCTTCACACAGTAACTATATGTTTTATGCTTATAATAATATGGTTCTGGGTGGCAGCTTATCAGGTGAGGTATATTGTCCTGTTTTAATGAGGATTATTGGAAATTATAGTTCTGCCATCAAAATGCCAATGGATGAATTTGGAGTCGATGATTTGAACTTTATTGAGACAGCAGACTCACTTTCAGAAGAGCGAGAAGAATATATTATCAAGGCTATGGAAGAATTAGATGATAAAACGAATTGAAAATGATAAGATACTTTCTAGCTACGCCACAAGGACAATAGAGGACGAAGGTATTAGTGCGGAGGTATCACCGAAGTTATCAAAGGATCAGTATATAGGTGTAAAAGTAGATGATTACTTTAATAATAAGAAGTCAAATGAACCATGTCCTAAATCAGTGGATTTTGTGGTGTCCGTTGACTGTTCATGTGATACATATGTTTTATATATATTGGAAATGAAAAGCGAACAAGCTGTTCCGGAAGAAGTTAACAAAAAGTTTGAAAATACGATAAGTATTTTTCTAGAGCAAGATTTTCGAGATATATATTGCAATCCGTCATATAAATATGATGATATAAGACTATACCTTATTTCGAAGAAACCAAAACAGGCTTTACGATATGAGAACTATGAGAAATATGTATATGTATTCAATAGACTTAAAGAAAAGGATGGTTTACATAAGGATATTACTCTATCCGGAAAACTTTTTAAATTCAGAAATAAAATATGTCAGATAAAAAAAGAGATACCTGGTGCACTGGTAATTGATAAGTGATATTTTCTGTGACATTGAATTATATAGATAATTTAGGATATGAAAAAAGCAGGTGAAACACCTGCTAATATGGACGACGGGATTCGAACCCGCAAGTCATAAGACAATGGATTGGCAATCCACAGCGTTTACCATTTTGCCACATGATTATATATTACTGGTTTTGAAAAATATAGTCAATAGAGTACAAATTGATATATACTATTATAATGATATGCTGTAAGGATTTATTCCACCACGTTAAACAATAATGAGGAAATAATGATCGAAGTAACAACGGAAGATTTAAAAAAACTTCAGGCATTTGAACTGGAAATGTTAGAAGAAGTAGATAGAATTTGTAAAAAACACAATATTAATTATACAATAATAGGAGGCACGCTATTAGGTGCAGTCAGACATGGTGGCTTTATACCATGGGATGATGATGCCGATGTGGCGATGCTTAGACCTGAGTATGATAGATTCTGCGAAGTATGTCAGAAAGAACTTGATCAGGACAGATTCTACTTCCAAAATATGGACATAACCCCCGGTTACAGATGGGGATATGCTAAGATAAGAAGAAAAGGAACCATTTTTTTACGTGAGAACCAGGAAAAGATGCCCTACGAACAGGGCATTTTTCTTGATGTCTTCCCACAGGATGCAGTTCCGGATAACAAGATATTAAGAGATATCCATTCCTTCAGATGCTTTCTAGTAAGAAAGTTCCTGTGGTCTGAGATAGGTAAGGGAAGCGATAAGAGCAAAGGAATGCGCTTGCTATTCACTATAATGAGTTTGGTTCCGCTAAAAGTTATTCGTAAGTGGTACAAAGGCCTTATCATCAATGATGATAAAACAAATCTTGTCAGAACCCTTACATTTCCGGCACCTAAAGGTAAGTTTGGATATAAGAGATACTGGATTAGAGATACAGCAGATATCAAATTCGAAGATAAAGTATTTAGCGGTGTTAAGGACTATGATGGATGGCTTAAATGGGAGTTTGGCGATTACATGAAGATGCCGCCAAAGGATAAACAGAAGGTTCATCCTGTTACAAAGCTAAAACTGGACTTATAAAATGAAAGGTTAATCAATAAATGGCAAATGTTGCACTTATTATAGCCGGAGGAACCGGTGCCAGAATGCATCAGGACATACCCAAGCAGTTTCTAACGGTTAATGATAAACCCATAATAGTTTATACAATGGAAGCCTTCGAGCGCCATCCGGATATAGACGGAATAGTAATAGCGTGTTTGGATGGCTGGCAAAAAGCACTTGAAGCTTACATTAACCAGTTCAACATAAAGAAAGTAAGCAAGGTGGTTGTTGCCGGGAAAAACGGACAGGACTCTATTAGAAATGGCGTTTTTGCAATCTCTGAATTATACAATGAAGATGACCTGATACTGGTTCATGACGCAATACGTCCCATGTTATCGGAAGAAGTAATAACCAATAACATAGATATATGCAAGAAATATGGCAATGCCATTACTGTGATTCCCTGCATGGAAGCAATGCTCAGATCTGATGATGAAGTCGAATCCGAAGAGAGTATTCTTAGAAACTCCCTATTCAGAGCACAGACACCACAGACTATTAGCGTTGGAGATGCAGTTAAGCTTCACAAAGAAGCCTTGGAAAAAGGAATAACTAATTCAGTAGCGACATGTACATTGTTACTTGAACTTGGTAATAAGACATATTTTGCCAAGGGCTCTGAATTAAATATAAAAATAACGACACTAGAGGACATAAAAATTTTTAAAGCGCTGTTAGCTACTAAGGATAGCGCATGGATGAAACAATCATGAACGTATCAGAATACATAGTTAATTATCTTGAGAAAAAAGGAATAGATCGACTCTTCGGTATTGTAGGCGGAGCATCATTATGGCTTTGTAAGGCATTTGCTGATAGCAAAAAGATCAAGCCGGTATTTACTAACCATGAGCAGGCAGCAGTCATGGCTGCTGAAGGATGGGCGAGAATAACAGGCAAGCCCGGAGTGGTCCTGACTATTAATGGACCGGGTATGACAAATGCTGTTACGGGTATAGCGCAGGCGTGGACAGATTCTGCACCTATCATACTTATAACAGGAAATTCAAATCTTAAAAGTGTAAAGTTCGAAAGAGATAATAATCTTAGACAGTATGGAACTCAGGATGTAAGAACAGACCTTATAATGCAAGGCATAACGAAGAAAACATTTCTGTTAGAATCTTCTGCAGATGTTAAGAAGTGCCTGGATGAAGCTTATGAGCTAGCGCTTGAAGGAAGACCCGGACCTGTTGTAATAGAGGTTCCGATAAATGTTCAGTCAGCAGAGGTTCTTGATGGAATAGATACTCAGGATATTCCTAAGAACAATAGCGCCAAGAACGTTAATGAAGAGTTATTTGATAAAGTATTAGATAAGATATCTAAAGCTAAGAGACCGCTCATCATGGCTGGACAGGGTGTCAGACTTTCTGGCGCAGTTAAGGAGTTCAGAGAGTTTATTGCTAATTATGACATTCCGGTTGTTAATACCAGAATGGGAATAGACAGTATAGCAACAGATGATGTCCACTATGTAGGAAGATGTGGTAATCATGGAGACAGAGCATCACACTTTGCGCTTCAGACCTGTGACGTACTTTTAGTATTTGGATGCCGCCTTGCACCTAATGCAACAGGTTATGATGTTAGCAAGTTTTCTCAGCAGTCATATAAGATAATGATAGAAGTTGATGAGACCGAGAAAGTAAAGAATGGTATCAAGATTGATGATACTATTATCGCTAATCTTGCAGATTTCTTAAAGTATGCAGTTTCAAAGAAGACAAATGCGCAGAACTCCCATGAAGCATGGACAAAGTGCTGCGCAGACTGGAAGAAAAAATATCCAATAATGCTTCCTGAGTATTATAACGATGAGAGCATATCTACATATAGGGTTGTTGATATTGCCTCTGACCTTGCAAAGGATAATGATTATATCCTATCCGATACAGGATCCTGCTGCAGCATAGTTGCACAAGCCTGGAAGGTCAAGAAGGATCAGAGGGTATTTATTTCCGGGGGCTTATCCGCAATGGGATATTATGCTACCACAATGGGAATAGCACTTGCCAATAATCAGGATAGAAATGTTATCTGCTTTGTGGGTGATGGAAGCTTCCAGATGAATATTCAGGAGCTTGCTACTATAAAAAAGTACAACATGCCGGTCAAATTCATAATAATTAGCAATCGTGGATATCAATTTGTCAGAATGTCGCAGGGCGCTTATGGAATTAATCCGCCATTTGGTACGGATATTGAATATGGCGTACCGATTCCTGATATTGGAAAAATCGTTGAGGCGTATGGATTACATTACACATCATGTGCAGAAACAAAGGATCTAGAGAAGAGCATAGGTGACATTCTTGAATCAGATGAGCCTGAGGTGCTCGAAATCTTTGTTGATGCTAATCAGGAAGTAAGACCAAGGCTTAAATCCGTGGCGAAGGATGATGGCACATTTGTGTCACCGGAATTTGCTAATTTATTTCCATTTCTGGATGAAGAAGAACTAGCAAACGAGATTAACAAAGCGTTAATGATTAAATAAGGAGCGAATAGATTGATGGATGTTCTTGTGTGGGGCACAGGTCAATTGAGTTGGCATATTATAAATGATTATACTAATGGTGAAATAGTTGGCTTTATTGACACATATAAGAAGGAAGAGACATTTTCGGGCAAACCTATATATTCCCCGAACAAGCTTGAAGGAGTGGAATATGACGCAATAATTGTCGCTATATCGCAGACACAAGGCGTTATAGAATCTATTGCTAAATATAATATTGATGCATCAAGAGTTATTTTTGCATACGGAAATGTGCGAATAAATGATTATAATCATGATTATGAGTTTGTGGAAAAAGTATGTGGAAGTAAATTACGCAAAAGGATAGAGACAAGACATCATTTGGTTCGTAGTATAGATAGTAATCTTGATGAGTATGAGCTTTTTGATGGTAATTGCACAGAATACAAGAATGATTATGTAAGAATTAAAACGTTTGAACTTCTTGTGAAAGAAATACAAAGAAGTGACATAACTGGAAATGTTGCAGAATTGGGAGTATATAGAGGTGATTTTGCAAAGTATATAAATTATGCATTTCCTGAAAGGAAACTATATTTGTTTGATACATTTGATGGCTTTGACGAGGAGGAACTGAAAAGAGAGGTTTCTGACGATTTATTTATATCTGGACAACAAGTATTTAAAAAGACTTCTAAAGAAATAGTAGAAGAAAAGATGCATAATATAGATTCATGTATTTTTAAAGTGGGTTTCTTCCCTGAAACAGCAAAGGATATTGAAGATACGTTTGCTTTTGTTTCAATTGATTGTGATTGGGAACAGTCAATATATGAAGGAATCAAGTATTTTTACCCGAGATTGTCAGGTGGAGGGTATATAATGATTCACGATTATAATAATTATTTGGGATGTGCACAAAAGGCTTTAAGTAGATATGAAGAAAGTCAAAATATTAAGATTCCTAAAGTCCCAATCTGTGACAATCAAGGAAGTCTGATATTAACAAAATGAGGATGAAAAATGGCAAAGATAATCAATTGTGATATGGAGTATGTTATAAATAATGTTTTTTCGCATGATGAAAAAACGTTAATTGTTTTTGGAACTGGAAGGAAGTTCCAGCAAATTGTAGATATTTATGGTATAGAAAAGAAGATTCTATATGCAATTGACAATGCGATCGATAAGCAAGATACAGTAGTTAGCGTTAAAGGAGAAAACGTACCAGTATATGGGCTTACAAAATTATTGAGTGATAAGAATAATTCACATTATAAGTTGCTCATTACTAGTGCATATGCAATTAGCGCTATTTTACAACAGATTAATAGTTATGAAGAATTAAGTAATATTGAAGTATATCCTTTAGCACTTATACAGGATAACTGTAAAAATGAGAAAGTCACCTATACTAAGGGCAAAATCCTAATTCCCAAGGTGATTCATTATTGTTGGTTCGGGGGGAGCCCGATTCCAGATAGATTGAAAATTATTATGGAGTCTTGGAAGAAGTATTGTCCGGATTACGAAATAGTTAGATGGGATGAGTCTAACTATGACGTGAGGAAAAATGATTATATGTGGGAAGCATATAAAAATAAAAAATGGGGATTTGTTCCGGACTATGCTCGATTAGATATTATATATAATAACGGAGGCGTATATTTAGATACAGATGTTGAATTACTCAAGCCGTTAGATGATTTACTATGCGATGAAGGCTTTTTTGGCTTTGCAACTTATTCGTTAATAGCTGCAGGCCTTGGATTTGGTGGAATAAAAGGAAATAAAACAATTAAAAAACTCAGGGATTATTATGATGATAAGCATTTTGAAATAGGCGATGGGAAACTTGATTTAAGACCATGTACAGATCATCAGAGAGATGTTTTTATTAATGAGGGGTTTGTTCTTAATAATAAGCAGCAAATGATATCCGGAACGGTATTATATCCGATGGAAGTATTTAATCCCAAAGGACTCTTGCATATTGTTGATAAATCAAGTATAAATACACACTCTATACATAGAGTTACTGGTAGCTGGGAAAGTGCAGATAATATGAAGGATTTTTATAATAGTATAAATTTTGACTATTCTAAGCTTATTATGGAAAATGCAAATTAATTAAGTGAAATATATTGTAATAATTTTTTTACTGTGGAGAAATTGATATTATTTCCACAGTTATGTTTCAAGCAGAGATAATGATAATAAGAGTGGATATCTCCATCTATTATCTCTACAGATAATAGATGGATTTGCTTTGTTTCTTATAGGTGTATAGGACTCCAAAGGAAAATCAGAGAGGAACTCGGAATTTGCTGAAAAATGCACAGTAGACATCGTTTTGGTGAGAGTTGGTTGATTACGACCAGTGCAGTATTAACTAGTATAGCATCAGATAATGTTGGAAGGATTAAAAATGCATATAGTTTTTGTGACAGTAGAACTAGCAACAAGGGAGAATCCATCAGGGGGATTGGCAACATTTACGGCAAACATGGCAAGGCTCTTTCACAGACATGGACACGATGTTGATATTATACTTGTTACCACAAAGGAACAGAATTTGATATTTGATACAGGTATAAAAGTACATAATATTTATGTCCCCAAAAATGAATGGGAAGTTTATGATTATATAGCAGGATTAGATAGTTCATCAGAAGAAGAGAGAAGAGATAAGCGGTTAGGACTCATGTATATGTATAAATCGCATATGGTTAAAGCACTGATAGATAGAATGCATGAGCATAATCCTATAGATATTGTTCATCTATGCAACCATGGGGCTTGCTCGTTGTTTTTTGATAATACGATCCCTTATGTTATAAGAATTTCAGGATTTTTAAATATATGGTTTTTTGGTGGAGATACAATAAATGGAAGTTTGAAATATAAAGATAATCCAGAGTCATATAGGCAGAAACTTGAAATTCTTTCAATGAAAAATGCCCCAAATGTTATTGCTCCAAGTAATCTTCTTGCTAAGATAGCTGGTGAAGAATTGAGAATCCCGACAGATGTTATTGAAAGTCCGTTTGTGTTTGACCATGATTCATGGAACTATGATGCTTATGAAAAAATTATTAGAGATGCTAATGGTAGATATATCTTATTTTATGGGACTATGAGTATATTAAAGGGAATAAGTGTTATAGCAGAATTGGCGGAGAAATTATTGAGGAGAAATCGAGATCTTAGGCTCGTATTATGTGGAAGGGATACAGTCATTAATGTTGGTGATGGCATTTTGGCTTCTGATTATGTAAAAGAAAAGGCGGCTGATTTTTCAGATAGGGTTATTTATGCAGGTCAACTTACACGTGAGTATCTGTATCCGGTTATAAATGGTGCTGAGCTGGTAATTTTGCCGTCAAGGATTGAGAACCTCTCAAATGCATGCATAGAAGCAATGGCAATGGGAAAGATAGTGGTTGCAACTGATGGCGCGAGTTATGAGCAGCTGATTGATGATGGCGTTAGTGGTTTTTTGTGTAAGAGGGATAATCCTGATGACTATTTGGATGCAATTGAAAGGGGGCTTAATCTTAATAAAGATGAAAAGGACAGAATGATTCAAGAAGCAAAGAATAGGATAAGTGAGCTGGAGCCTAATAAGGTATATCAAAGATTTTATGATTACTACAAGAAGGTAATTGCTGAGTGGAATTTCTGAGGTTTTCGTATGCAAGATGTAACCAAGAGAATGCACGAAATATCTGAGTATTACAGGGAACTAGCTTTTCAAAGATGCTTTATAAATCTAGGATATACAGATGATGAACGAGTAAATATAATATATTATGTTCGAAAAAAGCGAAGATATCAGAAATCAATTAAGCGGAAATAATTTTGAAGATACAACATTTTCTGTAAAGGAAGTGCGTGGAATAGTTAATTATTTTGCTTCGGAATTGATAGAAAAAATATGCAAATGATATGAGGATGAAGAAAAAATAACAATTATTTTTGAAGGTCAGCATGACAATAATTATAATTGGGATGGAGAGTGTCTGATATGTGCGTATAAGGATGATAAACTGTTGTATACGACATTAGATACATATCATAATGGTGAACTATTATCATACAAGAGAATATTATATAGATAATAAACAAACAGAAAGCAGTGACGATGATAGATGGATGTATACCGAAAAAGACAATAATAGATGATAACACTGCAATTGGAGATACTCGGGGGACAAATAACAAGAAATATTTGGTAAAAGAATTAATAAGAATGAACTCAAAGAAGATGATGCATATACTCCAAATAGTATTAGAGAATTATTAAAAGATATCATTATCAACCATTATCATGGAATTACCATAAATACTATATCAAAAGATGATAGTAGAGATGCATACATGATTAGGTACGAGACAGGAGAAATTACTAAAATATTCAAAGCAACCTTCGTAAAAGATGACTTTCATTATGGCGAGGGCTGGTTGATTCAGTTAATATGAGGAGGTCAAAATCGATATTCTAATGCATTATTTCATGCTAAAGAAGGAAAAGCTGTAAAAAACGGAATTAGTGAGAAAATTATATAGAAAAACAAGTACTTAAAGATAAACTTCGTGGTGAGGTATTGGGGAATGAATTATCTATACTTTTAATGGGGCTTGATTTGATTATAAAATTTGGCGATATAAATTAAATATATATTATCTATGTAATTAAGAACAGCCCTATCTTATAAGAAAAGGAGCCAATTTGAAAAGAATACTAATCGATTTTACATTTTACCAGTCACGCTTTATTGCAGGAAGTACATTTCATGGTGGCGGCGAATACGGAAATGTAATAATTAATGAACTGTTACAACTGAATTCAGATGACTATGAATTCGGTCTTTTTTTGTGGGCTGAAAGAAATACCGATGTAGAAATGCTAGGTAAGTGTAAACAGAAGGGGTGGAAAATTCACCCCATTATGGATTATAGGAATATTGTACACATAGTTCGTGAAAATAATTATGATACTATTTATTCAGCACTTCCGTATAATGAAGTTTGGGTGCAAGTAGGCAAAGTTCTTGAAGATACGCGCTTCGTATGTACCATTCATGGCTTGAGAATGATGGAGCTATCTACTATTGAGGCGGATGAGAAGGCATTCTATGAAGGAAATGACTATGAAGAAAAAGGTAGTTATGTATATGCGTTTTATGAAGAAGATAATGACCCGTATAGAAAGCTATACGGAGCTACAATGACATCTTTCAAAAACTGTGAGATAGTAGCAGTTTCTGAATTTACAAAATCAGGAATTTTGTTTCATTTTCCGGAGATTTCTGAAGAAAAAGTTCATGTGCTTTTTTCCCCACAAAAATCAAGAACTACAATTGATGAAGAAGATGAATTACTATGGTCTAAAAAAGGGATAACAAAAGGTAAATATGCACTACTGATTAGTGCCGGTATATGGTACAAAAACCCGCTAAGAGGAGTTCTTGCTTATGATAGGATGTTCTCTGTTAATAGTGGAATATTTTGCAATGATTATAAAGTTGTTGTTTGTGGCGTAGTTAATGACTCTGTTTTTTTGTCTAAGATAGAGCATCCCGAAAGATTTATATTTTTGGATTATGTTTCATCAGATGAACTGGAGCTGCTATATAAATATGCCCATCTTTTTTTCTATCCATCACTTAATGAGGGGTTTGGATATCCTCCAGTTGAAGCTATGAAATACGGGACTATATGTGCATGTTCAACCGGAACATCAATTACTGAGGTTTGTAAGGATACGGTTTTATATTTTAATCCATATAGTATGGATGAAATGTGCTATAGAATTAGGCAGAGTTTTATAGAGGATATCAGGGAAGCTAAGAGAAAAAATATGCAAAAAGTACTACCTGAACTTTACAAAAAACAAGATGAAGATCTTTCAAAACTGATAAGACTTATTTTGGAATGAGTGGAGATTTATTTAATGACTAAGAAAGAACCAAGATATGAGATGATAGAAAGTATGTATAAAATATTAAACGCGTGGCTTTCACTAAAAGAAAACGATAGAACGATTTCTGACATATTGCTGGAAAATGATATACATTCAGTATATATTTATGGTGCCGGAGCTATGATGGTTCATCTTATGGAGGATTTAAAACGTTCTACCGTTAATGTGTTAGGAATAATTGATAAAGTAGACGGATTTTTATATGACGGAACAAATGTGTTGAAAATAGAGGGCATCACAGATAAAGCAGATGCAATTATATATACGAATCCCAAAGAGAATAATAATGTGGTTATAAAATTGAAAGATTATTGTAGAAAAGTATTGAGTATTGAAGATATAGTATTTGATGTTCTAAGCGAGTAATAGGCTAATAACTTGATGAATATTAAAATGGTATTAAGAAGACTTTCGGAAAATATATGAAAATGGATACACAAAACATGAACAAACCAAAAGTAAGCATAATTATTCCGGTATATAATGTTGAGCAATATGTAGAGCAATGTATTTCTAGCGCGTGTAATCAAACATACAAGGATATAGAAATAATTGTTGTTGACGATGGCTCTACTGATAATTCAGGGATAATATGTGATAGACTATCGCAGAACGATAGTAGGATAAAAGTAATTCATAAGAAAAATGGAGGGTTGGTTTCTGCTAGAAAGGCAGGGCTTGATAATTCAACCGGAGATTTTATATATCCACTGGACGGGGACGACTGGATAGATTCTGAAACTATACAGGTTTTACTTGAAGATGCGTACAAATATGATTCAGACGTTGTACTGTCTGGTTTGATTCAGGAATATCATGACCATCGGATAGAAATCAAAGAATTTTTTAATGGAGCATTTGACTTATCAGATTATAATAGCAAAATATATAAGAATTTTTTTGTAAAAGAAGATAGCAATTTGGAGAGAGGCCTTAGATGTAATCTGTGTTCAAGACTATTTAAAAAAGAAGTTATATTTCACGCCCAAATGAATGTGGATGATAATATAGTAAACGGTGAGGATGATGCATGCTTTTTTGAAGCGTTACTTTCAAGCCAAAGAATCTATTTTGATGATGGAGTATATTATCATTATAGAATGAGAGACACATCTCTTTCAAAACAAAATAGAAAAGAGAATCTAGATCAATTGGCAATTCTAGAGCAAACTATTTCCGATTCGGTCAAGCAGCACAAAATGTATTCTGTTTTGGGAAATCAGTTAAGCAGATATATGCTTATCAGGTTCAATAGCTATTTATCTAGAAAATATGGCAACTCATTTAGGCCTCATTATTATTTTCCATATGATTTGATTAAACCTAACAGTAAAATAATTATATATGGAATGGGGGCAGTTGGAACTAGTTATTTAAGGCAGATTCTTGAAAATGAATATTGTGATGTTGTAGCTGTTGTCGACAAAAATAGACAGGGATCGTTATGGGGAAAAGAAATACATAAGATAAATACAATTAAAGATGTTCATTTTGATTATATTGTTTTAGCAGCATATTATGATGAAGTATTAAATCAGATGATGGATGAGGTTATAGATTTAGTCGGAACAGAAAAAATAATCTGCAGAAAGGCAAAAAAGTCGGAGTTCTTTTATCAGTTATCATAACCCTTTAAGGTTATGTTGTAGATGGTGTATTCTGCAGAATAGTAATTGGAATCAGCATTGTTGAGAATGGAAACTAAATTTATTTTGTTAACTATAACATCATAAGATGCTGATAAACCAATTCTCTATATAGCCATTACCGATAAATTTATAAAAAGGAGATATTGTAGAAATTGCGTCGTACAAATAATGTAGAGCGATATGGACTATAAGATATCCTTTAACAATAATTCCAATTTATGGTAATGAATGAGTGGTGGAGAACTAACAGATTTTGTTCGTGATTTATATATTCTAACGGGGATTTTTATGATTAAGGTAAGCGTTATCATTCCAGTATATAATATGGAAAAGTATATTGAAGAATGTCTTGATAGCATAGAAAAACAGACATTGTTTGAGTTAGAAATACTATGTATTGATGATGGGTCAACGGATAATTCGTGCTACATTCTTGAACAATATTCCAAAAGATTTCATAATATTCGAGTTCTGAGGCAAGAAAGAAAAGGTCCAGGGGCTGCAAGAAATCTAGGCCTCGAAGTTGCTAAGGGAGAATTTGTAGCTTTTATGGATGCTGATGATTTTTACGCTTCGGAAGATGTTCTACAGAATTTATATGATGGTGCAAAAGAAAATGGAGTAAAAGCGGCGGCAGGAGGTCTGGTTCGATTAATTGAAGGGAAAATTAATGATTATTCGAGAGATCCTTTTTATAACAAGATAAATTTTCAGGAAGAAAAGGTTATAAACTTTTCGGAATATCAATATCCATTTTACTATACGCGATTTATTTTCTTGCGGTCGGATTTGATAAAGGGTCATATTTCCTTTCCTGCATATACTAGATTTGAAGATCCAGTTTTTTTGGTCAAGGCACTAGACTATTTAGGATCATTTTTGGTGATACCTGAATATGTGTATGTGGCTAGAACAGTAAATAAAAGGCTAAATTTCTATAGCAAAAATGTAATCAATGATATTGCTAGAGGCATTCTTGATATAATTAGTATTGCAAGCAAACGAAATTACTATGATTTAATGAAATTAATGTTGGATCATCTTAAAACTTGGAAGAAACCATTTTTAATTCAAAAATATAAGGGGAATACTGATATTATCAGTATATTATGTGATATTGATAAATTGGTAGATATGTCACTTAAAGACGATGGGTATTATCTGAGAATGACGAAATCAGAAATGACATATTATATCGAATCATACAAAGCGAAAGTGAATAGTATTATTCAACAAATGGAAACTGCAAATGAAGTAGTTATCTATGGAGCAGGTAAATACGGAACATCTGTCTATGATGTTATATCAGAAAACAAAAAAATAAGATTTATAGGATTTGCTGTTACAAACATAGATCCTGAGAATCAATATCTCTGTGATCATAAAATTAAAAGAATTAATGAGTATAATAAGGATGTGCTTGTTGTTATTGCAGCTCATGTAAGGCATCAGGAGGCAATGATAAAAAATGCTAAGTCATTAGGTTTTCATAATGTGGTTTCATTTGACGATGAAATGATTGATGTTGATGCATATGAGATTAATAATGAGTCCTTTGCAATTTAATGTGTCAGACAAAATGTGAAAAAGGAGCAAAATGCGTAAATATTTCATTTGGGGGGGCGGAATAGAGGGAGTCCGAGCCGAATATAACTTGCGAAACATGGTTGAGATCAGTGGATTTATAGACAGCTATGTAACTGGTACGACAGGATCAAAATCGTTCGATATCATGAAGCCTTTCGATGTATTGGGACAAAAAAAGAATTACTATATTGTTGCGGTTTCCGAGAGTAAGTATTTTGAAATAAGAGATCAACTTTGCGCAGAAGGGCTAGTTGAATTCGAGGACTTTATCTATTGGAGGCTATTTAAAAAAGAAGTGGTTTTTCTGCATGGAAATTGTCATATGGCAGTTGTAAGGGATATGCTTTATACTTCGCAAGTATTTACTTCAAAGTATGGGATATATCCATTAGTTTTTATTCAAAATATGAAGTCGGAGATATCCGAGAGCCTTTTAAGAAATGTGGATGTGTTAATATCAGAAGACATTCAGGAAGATAATAGGTTTGGTTATGAATATAGTGTAGCTTATTTACAAGGAAAGATACATAGGCAAAAGCTGATAGTAATACCCAACTTATTCGGTATGGGAAAATGTTTTTTTCCTCAATTTGAATGGGATTTGAATCATCCAATTGGTAAAGATAGTAATGGACTATTTCCACATGGTGATCAATTTATAAATAAACAGTTGAAGAATGGCAGATCAATCGATGATATTGGTGAACAAATAAAGAATGGAGCACCATTTTCTAAAGAAGAAGTGATTGATAACTTTAATGATAATGTTAGGAAGTATAGAGACAGAGAGAAGTATTGTGATATAAAAATAATTGATTTTATCATTTGTAATTATAAGATACATCAATTATTCTGGGATCAAGGACATCCCACCAATTTTGTGATGAATGAGATAGTTACTAGACTATTGAAGAAAATTGGTATAGAAGATGAGTTGCTTAGTGTAGATGAGATGAATACTCATGAAGAGTTTGTGTATCCATGTGTTGCACAAGCACTAGAGCTTGAATGGAGACAAGAAAGAATACGATGCACAAAGAATGCTAAAAAGTGTACTGCTTATATGGATTTAGATGAGTATATTAATGAGTATGTCTGGTGGAATTCTGAAAATATAAGGAAAATATGAAAATACTAACTATGTACCTCCCACAGTTTCATAGGACTAAAGAGAATGATAAGTGGTGGGGAGAAGGATTTACAGAATGGACAGCGGTTAAACAGGCAGAATCACTGTTTGAAGATCATTATCAGCCGAAAGTTCCATTAGCGGAAAAATATTACAATTTATTAGATTATTCAACGATGAAATGGCAAGCGCTGTTAATGAAAAAATACGGAGTGGATGGACAGTGCTTTTATCACTATTACTTTAAAGACGGAAGAAAAGTCTTGGAAAAACCAGCTGAGAATTTACTTGAGTGGAAGGACATAGAGATGCCCTTTTGTTTTTCGTGGGCTAATGAGTCGTGGATAAGATCGTGGAGTAAATATTCAGGTAAAGAAGGAAATAATGCATGGTTTGAGAAGTTTGATAATGCTACGAATAGTGAGAATCTACCGGAAATTCTTCTGGAACAAGACTATGGTTCTTTGAAGGATTGGGAGGAACATTTTTATTATTTACTTCCTTTCTTTAGAGATGACAGGTACATAAAGTATAATGGACATCCTGTATTCATGATTTACAGACCGGAACTTATTGATTGTCTTGATGATATGCTTAAGTGCTGGGACAATCTTGCTAACGAAAACGATATCAAGACTCCATATATTATCGGATCTCCAAGAATGAGAATGAATAGATTTGATAATGTTTATTGTAGAGAACCTTCGACTGCACTGGGTGCATTGGCAGATAAGAAATACAAAAATATGTCAATTAAGAATTGTTAT
Organism: Butyrivibrio sp. WCD2001; assembly: GCF_000424485.1. NCBI lineage: Bacteria > Bacillati > Bacillota > Clostridia > Lachnospirales > Lachnospiraceae > Butyrivibrio > Butyrivibrio sp. WCD2001. The sequence goes on from NZ_AUJZ01000022.1 coordinate 44,354, forward strand.
AAATACGAAGATGCCTGGGATGAAATAATTCACGAATTGCATGAAAAAGGTGATATTTTGAGTGGATTTGTAAATTATGATGATACCCCTAGAAGGGGAAGCAAAGGGATGGTTGTCACAGAATCATCCCCAGAATTATTTGCGATATATTTTGAGAAATTATTAGAAAAAGCTAAGGCATTAGAAGCACCCTTTGTATTTTTAAATGCTTGGAATGAATGGGGAGAGGGCAATTATCTGGAACCTGATGCTAAGGATAAATACGCATATCTTGAAGCAGTCAGGAGTGCAAGGATAATATCTCAGCAGAAGAGAGATATTGGTGGAGAGGATTTTAGGGATTACAAAACTGCTTTGCAGCGAGCCAATGAAAAAACTGAAAGATATGGTGGGTATTGGAAGATGCTTGATAAGTGGTTGGAAATAAATGAATCAGGAGCTAGTGTCTCGCAATATCTTCTGGATAAAGGGCACAAGGAAATCGCAATTTATGGATATGGTCTTTTAGGAAGGCATTTACTCAGGGATTGCGAGAAAAATGGTCTTAAAGTCAAGTATGTTATTGATAATCGGAAGGAATTAGATATTCCATATGATGTATATAAACTTGAGGATCAGATACCTGATGTGGACACTATAGTGGTTGCAGTTTCGTATGATTTGGAGTCTATAGAGACTCAGATAAAGGATAAGATAAAATCAAGTTCTATCTTAAGGATAGAAAGTATTCTTGGGGGAATGGTAGAGCAATTCGAAAATGGATAACTACTTGAGGATAATTGAAATTGTAAGAACTAAAAAAGAAAAACTTATATTATATATTATTGTTTTTATGATCATACATGGGGAGATGGTATTTAATAAGTTTTCCTGGCATGATGATGCGTGTGATATAGCAGGATGGAGCGACGGTATAGGGCATGGCAGGTATACGCAGACACTAATGGCACATCTTCTAGAAAGAGTAGCGGGGATAGAGTCCTTACCGGTAGTTAATGCGTTGATAGCGGCTTTATGTATCTCGTTAATGCTTATAATCTCTATAGAGATGCTAAAGATAGATAAACAGTATAGGGTTGGCTTGGTTCTGGCATTTTTATCTATTCCTGCAATCGCTGGTCACATGGGGTATATGGGTGCATTTTGGTGCAATATGATTGGCGAGCTTTTGGCAATTGTAGGCGCCTATTATGTTGCGGAATACTCTGATATCAAGACAGGCATTTTAGGGAGTGTTCTTTTTGCTTTTGCTATTGGTGAATATCAATGTTATATCACACTGTGGATAGCGATTCTTTTTTGCTACTATGTGAAATGTATTATAGATGACAATTGTGATAATAGATTTATTTATGACATTACGAAACGGTTAATGTGGACCACAATTGTAGGAGTCATTCTTTATCTCATTTTATTGTTTTTTTTCTTAAGGATTTACCATGCTTCATTAACGTCGTACGCTGGAACTGATTCATTTGGAATTGTATCTGTAGAAGGCTATATTAGTAGATGCGTTGTAGCTTATAAGGATTTTATTATTGCACCAACTACATTTAGCGCATGTATGTTTCCGTTCCATTGGAAAGGATGGATATGTCTATTTCTAATTTTGTTTCTGGCTTGTGCAATAGTAAATATATATATCTTAATTAGAAAAAGAGAAATAATAAAATGTATAGTATTTCTATTTTGCATAATAATCGCACCCATTGTTTTCAATTTTAATTACATAATGTACTCTAAAGAGGCTACTCATTCATTACATGTCTACCATATGGTATATGCCTTTGTTTTGATATGTATTAGGTAATTGCGAAACTCAGTAAAAGTATATGCGCAACTTTAACATAAGCATTACGGAATGTATTTTTTGAAAGCCATGCAATTTAACTTAGAAAAAATCTGGTTTTAGGCGCACTTGAATAAAGCTAAAACATTATTAAGTTGGTAAGTCCTATGCTATAAGAGGCTTAAGGCTTCTGATGTATTCATGATGATGAATCTTGTCGGCAAGCACAACGGAGATAAGCTGTGTGATACCAGCAAGTATCAAGTCAGCATGCAGAGTTTTCTCGTTTCGTGTACGACGATTTGCTAAGCAAAAGTTATCCTTCATGTGATTGATTTCTCGCTCA
>NZ_AUJZ01000023.1:0-37411 GCF_000424485.1 Butyrivibrio sp. WCD2001
CCTCGTATATTAGTTTTATAAGTTAATAAGTTATATATTTACTCTTAGTTTTAAGAGCATATCTCTGTTAATTAGGAGGAATCCCTCCACCCTTAAGAGCATTTGTTCTACGCACCTTGAAAATAGATCAATCGGTTTGTTAATGCCCATGATATAATTGCCCACAGTGTCAATCAGGTATAAGTTCTGTTTTCTCCTGTTGGGTCTGTTTAGACCGCTTCAAGTAAAGTCTGTTCCCCTGAGCCGAAAGTTAGCTTCAAACCGCTGGCTGTTTGCTGGAGACTTAGGACTGCCTTCTAGCAGTGAGGTTCGCATCAGTCCATCACCAGCTGGATTCTTATACGCGAGGATGTTGATGCTTCGGTGTCGTGGGTATTACCAAACCGATTGACCACAAATATTGGACAAAGGAGGTGATATTGTATGAACCCACTTTACGTCGGTATTGATGTAAGTAGCACAAACAACGTGGTTTACTTTATGAAGCCCGATGGAACCAAAATCAAAAACTTCTCTGTTCCAAACTCGAAAGACGGTTCCAAAAAGCTTGTAAAGGATGTCCTGTCGGCACTTACTTCTTATAGCCTCACAGACGTCATCTTTGGGCTTGAAGCCACTTCAGTCTATGGTGACAATCTCGTCTGTTTTCTGAGAGAAGACGGCTCTCTTACGCCGTACAACCGCAAAATACATGTCCTCAATCCCAAGCAGGTTAGTAAGTTCAAAGAATCTTACAACGATCTGCCTAAGAACGATTACGTGGACTCCTTTATCATTGCGGACTGCCTGCGTTTTGGAAGAATCAACAAAGAGGTGTATCTGGATGACTATCGCCACAAAGCTCTCCAAAACCTCACACGCGCACGTTATGTCACTGTTCAAAACCTGACCAAGGAAAAGCAGCGTTTCATGAACGTGTTGTTCAAGAAGTATTCTTCTTTCACACAGGAGAAGGTGTTCTCCGATAAATTCGGAGCTACAGCCTTAGCTGTCTACGAAGAGTTTGACTCCGCAGACACACTTGCCTACATGGACTTACATGAACTGACGGAATTCCTTCAGAAGAAAGGAAAAAACCATTTTTCTGATCCGGAAGCCATCGCCAAAGCCATCCAAAAAGCTGCCCGATCATCCTATCGTTTGCCTAAAACGGTAAACGACTCTGTAAACCAAGTGCTTGCTATATCCATAAGCTCCATAAAAGCACTGGAGTCACAGATTAAGGAGTTTGATAAGGCCATTGCTAACCAAATGCAGTTGATTCCGAATACACTTACTTCGATCAAAGGAATCGGACCAGTATACTCTGCAGGAATAATCGCAGAAATTGGTGATATCAACCGCTTCCCGAGTCAGGAAAAGCTGGCAAAATATGCCGGACTTGCCTGGACTCAACATCAATCCGGTGGATTTGAGGCACAAAATACTCGTCTCATAAAAACCGGAAACCGTTTCTTAAAGTACTACCTGGGCGAAGCAGCCATGTCTCTTGTAAGATGCGATGCAGAGTACAGCCGCTTCTACCACCTCAAATATAATGAGGTGAATAAGTACCAGCATAAACGTGCACTTGCGTTAACTGCCCGTAAACTTGTGCGGTTAGTCTTTCGACTGCTGAAAGACAATCGTCTATACGTAGAAAGGTAACTCATCCCTGTAGATGAGGATTTTCCGTCTACGCCCGGCCATGTAATCCTCTTTTTTTACGCAGATCGGCGGGGCTTAGGTAGGTGTTTTTAACCTTTTGCGAATGACATAAAAATAATGCGAATTTTATTCATTCCTGGGTTGACATTTCACCGCTGGACTTCATAAACTTTTTTCATCAACGCCTTTGTGCCTTTGTGGCACCTGTCATATGTTGATTATAGCAGATTGTGTGGCGGTGGGAGCGGTATTTATGCAGATAAATGTATTTTTACAGGGCTTGTGTTTGGGATTGCCTTGTATTTGCATCTTTGGGGGGATTTTGTGTGTCAGTATTGGAAAGAAGGGGCTAATCTTTGCTTATTTATATCATATAATTACTCATAATTGCATATGCGGCTTATATATATGATTTTATATAGTTTTGTGATATGATGTTTATTGCGGTTTATAGGAATTGTTTTAATAGAGGAATATAAAAATGAAGAAACTATTGATGTGCATGGTGTTTTGTGCCATGGTGCTTTTGATGCCGGGCAGTTCGTTTGATGTGGGGGCATCTGATATAAGCGTTGTAAAGAGTGGGGAGTGTGGTGAGAACTGCATGTATACACTCAGGATGTCATCGAGGACATCTTCTTCAATCGGTTACAGCCTTGAGATAACCGGCTCGGGGGATATGATGCATTATACGCCGGGGAGGGCGACGTCGATGCCTGCTCCGTGGTGCAGTTACAACCAGTATATAGAGGAAGTCACGATAAGTGAGGGTATAACATCCCTGTACGGGCTAAGCAGTCTTGGCAAGGTTAAGGGTATCGTCATCCCAGGTACTGTAAGGTATCTCGGGGAATCCTGTTTTGATTGGTCCAAGTTTGAGACTGTCACATTTAAAACGACAGGTGAAATTACTATTTATAGGGAGTGTTTTCAACACTGTACTAATCTGAGGGAGATTGAACTACCGCATATTTCTGGTATTGATACTGCGGTATTTCGGGGGTGTTCAGGCCTTCAAAAAGTCACATTCTTATATCCTGATGATGTAAAGGCTATAGGGCAGCAGGCTTTTTCTCTCTGTACGAGTCTTAAGGAGATAGAGATTCCAAGGACCGTAAGGCGAATGGGGCAGGATGCCTTTGCGTATTCGGGTCTTGAGCATGTCACCATCCCGGGGAGTCTTGAGGAGATACCTTTTAATTGTTTTAAGGGATGTGAGGATCTTGTGGATGCAAGGATAGGCAAAGGGGTAAAGGTTATTGGGAATGATGCCTTTTATCAGTGCAATGCCCTTGAATACATGGTGATCCCGTCAACGGTTACCGACTTTTATCAGATAGCTGTTTTTGAGTCGGAAAGGCCCAAGTATTTCCGACTCAGTATCATTTATTCCGGAAAGAAATCACTATGGGACCAGATAAGGTTCACTGATTATTCATATTCGTCCAGCTATGACCTTCTGAGGTATGCATACCTTAAGTGCACGGATTTTGATGGCATGGCCGACGGCAACCCTCCTGTTGATGAGCCAAGGACAAGTAGTCAGCTTGATTTTCTTTCAAGTCTTGAGGTGCTTGAAGTGGCTACGCCGGCGGATGATTTTTCTTTTCTTACGGCGGGGCAGAAGGAGGGCATAAACAACTACATAAAATATATTGTTGTGCTAATGCAGACGGATGAAAAGACGTTGAATGAGGTCATCACTGAAAAGGCGATGTCGAGGTTCGGGCTTCCATCATCTGATAATCTTCATAATAAAAGGTACATATATACTTTTTATGCTTATCCTGAGACAAGGGATTATGGCATGGTAAAACTGAAATTCACCATCGAGGGTCAGGCTTTCTTGAAGGGTGATAGTGCTGTCGGTGCAAGCGGGATAGTGCGTGTATGGCTCTCTGACAGCGAGAAGCCTATGCCGGGATATGGGTATATGGAGTACCCCTCCGGCGGATATTCCTATTCGGACCTGGGAGCTGCTAAAGCTGCCGTTGAGGATGGGATGGGTGAGATAAAAAGAATAGCGGCGGGTACCGTGCCTGATGCTGTTACCGATGATGCGCGTAGGGCTGTCAGAGGAGTGCAGGAGAATATCCTTGAGAAGCTCAGGATAAAGGCTGATGTTGAGGATGTGCAGGAGTGGGCTGTAAAAATATATAATGCTTCAAAAAAGGTGCCTGATGTGCTCGCTCTTTTTGATTATCCGCATGAAATGACGGGTGTAAGGCCCTCGGAAGAAGTCTATATAACGGATGTTGATGTAAAATTAAAAAAGACTGTCGATGAGACTTGTGCTGATATTAAGGAAAGGTCGCAGGATGAAGAGCCGTCCGCTGAAATGGGCGGAGCAGTTGCAAAGAAGCCGGAGACATCCGATACATCAGAGGGGGAGACATTAACTGACAAGGAATCTGCGGCTGGCTCCGAAAGAAGGGAGCAGGGTGTGACAGAGAGAGGGGTTGAGCCCACAGAAGATGTATCCGTTTCTTATAAGGATGATGTTGTTAAGGGGGACGATGAAGAACTGTCATCTGCAGGGGATGATGTCCCCGTGGAAGTAGCGTTGCAGGAGATGAGAGATTCTGACAGGGCTTCTACGGCGGTAACCGTCAGTCAGGACAAAAAGACGTTAAAGTTCAAAAAACTGAAGAAAAAGAAGCAGAAAGTGACGATAAGTGTTGAGAATACTGAAGGAAAGATTGCTGTAAAGAACGAGTCGCCAAAGAAGATTAAGAAGTACATCACAGCAAAGATAAAGGGAAGGTCTGTTGTCTGTACGTTGAAGAAGGGTGCGCCTAAAGGGACATATAAGATAAAGGTAAGTGTCTCGCAGGAGGGTGCAGCAGGGGTAGAGGCAAAGACATTTAAGATTGTTGTAAGATAATATTTTTAAGGGAAGGTCCGTAGCCGTAAACATCCATTTCTCAACCACACCCCGGCGGCAGAACCCCTAACAAAAAATTATGAAAAATTGCTAAATTTATGGGGGAACGTAATTGCAGATTGCCGAAAATTGCGCTAATATATAAATCGTAAAAGTGACAAAGATTTATCAATAACGAGGTACAACCTGATATGGCAAAAGAAATTAAAACTATCGGAGTTCTTACAAGCGGTGGTGATGCGCCAGGAATGAATGCCGCTATTCGTGCGGTTGTTCGTAAGGCTCTTGCAAACGGACTTAAGGTTAAGGGTGTTAAGAAGGGCTACATGGGACTTCTTAATGAAGAAATTTTTGATATGGATCGTAGAAGCGTAGCTGATATCATTCAGCGAGGCGGTACAATCCTTGGAACTGCAAGATGTATGGAGTTCACAACTGAGGAAGGCCAGAAGAAAGGTGCTGAGATCTGCAGAAAGCATGGCATCGACGGAATGGTTGTAATCGGTGGTGACGGATCCTACAGAGGTGCACAGAAGCTTTCAGCTCAGGGAATCAACACAATCGGACTTCCCGGCACAATAGACCTTGATATTGCATGTACCGATTATACTATCGGTTTTGATACAGCTATTAACACAGCAATGGATGCTATCGACAAGATCAGAGATACATCCTCATCTCACGAGCGAGTAAGTATCGTTGAGGTTATGGGACGTCATGCAGGTTATATCGCACTTTGGTGCGCAATCGCTAACGGCGCTGATGACATCCTACTTCCTGAGAAATACGATTACAATGAGCAGAGAATCATTGATAACATCATTGATAACCGTAAGAAGGGTAAGACACACCACATCATCATCAATGCAGAGGGTATCGGACACTCAGCATCAATGGCACGTCGTATCGAGGCTGCTACAGGTCTTGAGACCAGAGCTTCTATCCTCGGTTACATGCAGCGTGGTGGTAGCCCGACCTGTAAAGACCGTGTATATGCTTCCATGATGGGATGCTACGCAGCAGACATTCTTACAGCAGGTAAGACAAACCGCGTAGTTGCATACAGAAACGGACAGTTCGTTGATTACGATATCGACGAGGCTCTTGCAATGAAGAAGTCCATTCCTGAGTATCAGTTCGAGATCAGTAAGATATTATAATAGAAACTTAAAGCCATACAGGCTTTGAAGAAATAAAAGCCTTCCCAACCCGGGAAGGCTTTTTGTTAAAAAATGAGGTCCCCATGCTTACAAGTACAAACAACACCCGCGTTAAGCAGATAGCAGAATACAGCAAGAAATCAAAAGCTCGTCGCAAGGACGGCGTATTCTTAATAGAAGGAATCCGCATGCTCAGGGAAGTCCCTCTTGAAGCTATGAGAGAGGTGTACGTAACCGGGCATTTCCTGGAGAATCTTTCACCTGAAGATAAGACGCTCATCAGGAATATTCAGCAGGATGACGGAGTGAGCTTTGAAGAGGTTTCGGATGATGTCATGAGGAAGATGGCTGACACGCAGACTCCTCAGGGCGTACTTGCGGTTGTTAAGGAAAAAAGGTGGGAGCTTAAGGATCTCCTGGGAGAGACACCGCTTCTTCTTATTCTTGAGAATATTCAGGATCCCGGGAATCTTGGCAATATGTTCAGGACGGGTGAAGGGGCTGGCGTTACCGGAATAATAATGAGCAGCGACATGGCGGATGTCTATAATCCGAAGGTTGTCAGATCCACAATGGGTGCCATCCTGAGAGTCCCCTTTATATATGTGGATTCTATCCCGGACACAGTGAAGGAACTTCGGGAAAAGTACAACGTTACAAGTTATGCTGCTCATCTGAAGGGTACAAAGAACTATGATGAGATAAGCTATAAGGGAGCGTCCGCTTTTTTGATAGGAAATGAAGGTAACGGGCTTACAAAGGAAGCTGCAGATGCGGCATCTGAGTATGTTCTGATACCCATGCTGGGTAGGGTGGAATCGATGAATGCGGCAACCTCCGCAGCGATTCTGACTTTCGAAGCGGCAAGGCAGAGAAGACAGTAGGACTTCACAAAATAATTATTTACAGAAAAGAAATAGGAGGAGCAGTTATGGTATTAGGTTTTATCGGACTTGGAAACATGGCAAAGGCACTCATGGGCGGAATAATCTCAAAGGGAATCTTCGACCCTCAGGACATAATCGGATCAGATCCTATGGAGGCTGCAAGGGACAGCGCTGCCAGAAAATTCGGAATACAGACTAAGGACAACAATGCTGATGTCGCAAGGGAAGCGGATGTAATCCTTCTTGCCGTTAAACCGCAGTTTTTAAAGGTAGCAATTGCTGACATCATGGATGAGATTGATGAAAACAAGCTTATTATCAGTATAGCTGCGGGCAAAAGTCTTGAATGGATTGCAAAGGAATTTGAAAAACCCGTTAAGACAATAAGAGTTATGCCCAACACTCCCGCGCTTGTAGGTGAGGGGTGCGCCGCTGTATGTCCCAACAATTTGTGCAGTGATAGCGATTTAAACCTTGCTTTGGACCTTTTGAGAAGCTGCGGTACCGCAAACGTAGTAACAGAGAACCTTATGGATGTTGTGACTGGTGTAAGCGGCTCATCTCCTGCATATGTTTTCCTTTTCATAGAGGCAATGGCCGATGCAGCTGTACTTGGAGGTATGCCGAGGAAGCAAGCCTATGAATTTGCTGCACAGGCTGTACTTGGAAGTGCGAAGATGGTACTGGAGACTGGAAAGCATCCGGGTGAGCTCAAGGACATGGTGTGTTCACCTGCCGGTACAACCATAGAGGCAGTGAAAGTTATGGAAGAAATGGGCTTTCGCGGAATTGTCATGAACGCAGTCCAGGCAGCTACTGAGCGCAGCAAAGAATTGTAAATTGAATACGAAATTCGGATAATTAAGTGCTCGATAAAATATGAAATATTTATTAACATGAAGAATCCGCATGGACTCCCCGATTATTAGGGGAGTCTTTTTTTAGACAATTTGTGTAAAAATTTGACAAAATAACACTCATTTGTTACAATCGTGGAGTATTTTGTTTTAACAATTTGTAATAATTTTAAAAAGGAAGCAAAAATAACATGAAAAAAGCAGGCACGTTAATGCGTGGAATCCTGGCTGTCACAATGATGATCATCATGCTGGGAACTTCCAACTGCAAGACCGTACAGGCAAGGACTACAAATATATTGAACAGCAACGATGTGGGTGTTGGTAACTTACTCAATCCTACTGAAGTAGCTGAGGTTTCCGATGAGGAGAGAGCTAAGGCTCATGATGTCGCTGAGGATATAAATGATAAAGCGGCAGAAGATGCTGAGGACGAAGAGGAACAGGAACAGGAAGAAGAGGATTCCTCTAAACTTGTTATGGCAAATGTTAATCAGGTAATGAACATTCGCATTTCACCTGATGACAGCTCTGAGAAGGTCGGAGTTCTTTATAAGGACTGCGGCGGTAAGATTATCGAGCAAAAGGATGGATGGACTAAGCTTCAGTCAGGAGATCTTGTTGGCTGGGCTAATGACGAATATCTTCTATTTGACGAAGAAGCAGAGGAACTCGCAGAGGAAGTTGGTGTACAGCTTGTAACAAGTAACTGCGATGCACTTCGTATCCGCGCAGAGGCAGATGAAAATGCCGAAGTACTTGGTGTTATTACAAATAACAGTTTTGTGGATATGGTAGAAGATCTTGGCAATGGTTGGATTGCCGTTGACTACAACGATGAGACAGGCTATGTGCAGGCCGAATATGTTGATACTGATTTCAGAATCGACGAAGGTGAGACCATGGCCGCTATTCAGAAGAGGGAAGAAGAGGAAGCCAAGCGGAAGGCCGAAGAGGAGGCCAAGAAAGCGAAGGCGAAGCTTACACAGAATACGGGTGCTGTTTCTGCGGGGGCAGATGAAGCAAGACTTTTGGCAGCGCTTATATACTGTGAAGCGGGGAATCAATCTTATGAGGGTAAGGTTGCTGTAGGCGCAGTTGTTATGAACCGTGTAAAGAGCAGCGCATATGCGAGCACAATTTCCGGAGTTATATATGCTTCCGGTCAGTTTACACCGGCTCTTAACGGAACTGTAGACAGAGTTTACGCAGGAAATATTCCTGACAGCTGTGTACAGGCTGCGCAGGCGGCACTTGCAGGTGAGACTACCTGTGGTACTGCACTTCACTTCAGACGTGCGGGCGGACACGACGGACAGATTATCGGAGCTCACGTATTCTGGTAATCAGTACTCAATAATATGTTTTTATGATAAAATAAAGCCTGATTGTAGATTGATTCTGCAGTTGGGCTTTTCCTATGAAAAAGGAAAAGAAAATATATAGCAGGAGGAGTACATACCATGGCAGTGAATTTACACGGAAGAGATTTTCTAAAGTTACTTGATTTTGAACCCGAAGAGATAGAGTATCTTCTCGATCTTGCAGCTGACCTTAAGCGCAAGAAGAAAAACGGCGAGCTTCATGATGAATATCGTGGAAAAAACGTTGCTCTTATCTTTGAGAAGACCAGCACACGTACGAGATGTTCTTTTGAGGTTGCAGCTCACGATCTTGGTATGGGAACGACCTACCTTGATCCCACAGGTTCACAGATTGGTAAGAAGGAAAGCATCGCTGATACAGCGCGTGTTCTTGCGAGCATGTATGATGGAATAGAGTATCGCGGCTTCGAGCAGACAATCGTAGAAGAACTTGCAAAGTATTCCAAGGTACCGGTGTGGAACGGACTTACAAATGAATTCCATCCGACTCAGATGCTGGCAGATCTTTTGACGATCCGCGAACACTTCGGAAAGCTCAAAGGAATTCACATGGTATACCTCGGAGATGCGAGATATAACACAGGCAATTCTCTTATGGTTGCATGTGCAAAGATGGGTATGCACTTTACAACCTGTGCGCCTAAGAAATACTGGCAGAATGAAGAACTTGTTAAGATCTGCAAAGAGATTGCAGCTAAGACCGGCGCGGTTATAGAGCAGATTGAAGATCCGATGGAGGCAACCAAGGGTGCTGACGTCATCGCTACAGATGTCTGGGTATCAATGGGTGAGCCCGATGAGATCTGGGAAGAGAGAATAAATGATCTTAGGGCCTATGCTGTTACAAGCGACATTATGAAAAATGCGGGCGAGCAGGCAGTATTCATGCACTGTCTTCCTGCTTTCCATGATCTTGGTACAGGTATCGGCAAAAAGATTAAGGAGCGCTTCGGCCTTGATGAGATGGAAGTAACGGATGAAGTTTTCGAGTCCTCACAGTCCATAGTTTTTGAGGAAGCCGAGAACCGCATGCACACTATCAAGGCGGTAATGTACGCTACAATATAACAGGCAGAATCGAGAGTTAATATATGAATTTGGAACGAATTCGTGGTTCCTTAAATACAGAGTGGATAGCAAGGGATGCGGAATTTTTTCCTGTGATTGATTCCACAAATAACGTTGCCAAGGCAGCAGGAATGGAAGGGCGTGAGTCAGGATTTGTTGCGGTGGCCGACAGACAGGACGCCGGGCGAGGAAGCCGCGGCAGAAGCTGGGTCAGTCCCGAGGGCTACAACATTTTCATGAGCCTTATGATAAGACCCGGGATTCCGATGGATAAGGCAGCAGGGCTTACGCTGGTTATGGCGCTTTCCATATCGGAAGCGATTGATAAGCTTGTCAGTGATGGCGGAATTAGCGAGGATGCGAAACGCACCTTTATAAAGTGGCCTAATGATATCGTGCTTAATAAGAGGAAGATCTGCGGCATTCTTACGGAACTTCACCAGATGCCGGATCAGAAGGACTATTTTGTTGTAATAGGTGTGGGAATAAATGTTAATCAGCCCATAGAGCTTTTCCCGGAGGAGATAAGGGATACCGCCGGCTCGATTTTTTCAGAGACAGGAAAAGAGACGGACAGGTCCAAGCTTGTTGCCTGTTGTATGAAGTGCTTTGAGGACAATTATGAGAAGTATGTGGAAAGACAGAACCTCTCGGCACTTAAGGACAGCTACGAAAAACGACTTATAAATATTGGCAAGGAAGTAAAGATACTTGATCCAAAGGGTGAGTATGAAGCTGTGGCAGAAGGGATTACCGATGACGGGTCTCTTTTGATAAGTCTGGCAGATGGAAGAAGAGAAACGATAAATGCCGGGGAAGTCAGTGTTCGCGGCCTTTATGGATATGTATAAATTCCATTGTGCAAGAAACTATAGAAGTATAAAGTATTGGCAGCTGATGCTGAGGAGGTGCAGATGCTTTTAGCGGTTGATGTAGGAAATACAAATATTGCATTCGGTGTTTTAAAAGGAAAGAAAATCGTAGGATCTTTTCGAATGATGTCCCAGACGGCGCATACTTCGGATGAGTACGGTAACAACATCATAGCGATGCTTAGAAATAACGGGATAAATAAAGAAGAGATCAGCGGAGTAATTGTTTCCAGCGTAGTTCCTAATGTGATGCATGCGCTGGTGAATGCCATGATCAAATATCTGGGAAAGCAGCCGTATATTGTGGGTCCCGGAATCAAGACAGGCATTAAAATACTTACAAAGAATCCTGCAGAGATAGGACCCGATCTGGTGGTAGGCGCGGTTGCCGCGTATGAGATGTATGGCGGACCAGCAATTGTTGTGGATTTCGGAACAGCCACCACTTACGTGCTTATTACGGAAAATGGCGATTTTATCGCAGGTGTCGTAAGTCCCGGAATAAGAATCTCCGCCAAGGCACTCTGGCAGGATACAGCTAAGCTTCCCGAGATTGAGATCAAGAAGCCTGACAGTATCCTGGCGCAGGAGACTATCAGTTCCATGCAGGCAGGACTTGTTTACGGACAGATAGGACAGGCCAAGTATATTATTAATGAGATGAAGCGCGAGTCAAAACTGGAAAACGTCAAGGTTGTCGCAACAGGCGGACTTGGACGACTCATTTCCGAGGAATGTGACGAGATCGATATTTACGATCCGAACCTTCTGATCCAGGGACTTCGCATCATCTATGAAAAGAACAAGAGAGTAAAGCCGAAACTTGAGGAGTTTGAGGGCGGAGAATAAAGAATAGCCTTCTCCCCACAGGTGGAAGGTGTCTGCGAACCAGACGGATAATAGCCTTCCCCTTGGGGGAAGGTGTCTGCGAAGCAGACGGATGAGGGAAATATGGATAACAAAAAAGAAACAAGAAACATATACAACGACGAGGCGCGCCCCGGTGATGAGGAGAAACTTCATTCCGATACTTTGAATGCCGATAAAACAAAAGGCAGACGCCTTATCATAAATAAGGAAACAGGAAAAATCACAAATGCCGAAACAGGTGAAGAAGTTTCCGACATCCAGGTTGTGACTGAGGACGGATCACTTGGAAGCGTATCAGCGGGAGGAAGGATTATCCTTTGCGGAGCAAACGCGTACGAGATGAAGTATTATTTTAATCCGCTTTTCAAAAAGATCCCCGAGAGCATCCAGAAGGAGCTCCATATCATTAGCGTCCTGTTTGCACAGGAAGCCGGTGGAATTTTCACAATAGAATTCGAGGATGACGGAATGATCACCATGGAGACCACGAGAAGTGAGGAGGATATCACTTATGATGAGGTAAGTGCGGGACTCCTTATCGGCGAGGTCAGAAGACAGAGGCAGGATCTTTTCGAGGCACTGCAGATGTACTACAGAGCGATGATTCTGCATGAAGACATGAGTGATATATTAAGTGAAGAAGAGTAAACTGTGGTCAATTGTTAATAGTAGAAATTCCGCAGTGATTGGAAGGAAATAAGAAATGTACAGGCCTTCGAGTGGTTTTAATAGTGAAGGAATAAGATATAACGATTACCTGCATCCCTTGAGAATAGGAGATGTGGAGCTGAAAAATAATATAATACTCGGACCTATGGCAGGTGTATCCGACCTGCCATTTCGTCTGCTCTGCCATGAAAACGGAGCGGGACTTGTGTGTATGGAGATGGTGAGCGCCAAGGCGATTACCTACCGCAACCGCAACACCAATAACATGATGGAGATTCATCCGGAGGAGAGGCCCGTATCGCTGCAGCTTTTCGGAAGTGAGCCGGAGGTTATGGCGGAGGCTACAAGAATGATAGCGGATAAGCCCTATGACATTCTGGATGTGAACATGGGATGCCCGGTGCCTAAGGTCGTTGGTAACGGAGAGGGCTCAGCCCTTATGAAAAATCCTGAGCTTATAGAAAAAATCGTGAGAGCGATGGTAGCTGAGACAGACAGACCGGTCACTGTGAAAATAAGGAAGGGCTTCAATGAATTAAGCGTAAATGCTGTGGAGTGTGCACAGGCAGCAGAACAGGGTGGCGCCGCGGCAATAGCAGTTCACGGCAGAACCAGGGAGCAGTATTACAGCGGGGAAGCCGACTGGTCCATAATCAGAAAGGTCAAGGAGGCAGTCAGAATTCCTGTAATAGGAAACGGAGATGTCAAAGACGGCGCCAGTGCGAAGGCCCTTATGCAGGAAACCGGCTGCGACGGCGTTATGATAGCAAGAGCTGCCGAGGGGAATCCCTGGATTTTCAGAGAGGTGATAGCTTATCTGGAAAAAGGAGAGATATCGGAACGCCCAACAATGCAGCAGATGTATGAGATGGTAATAAGGCATGCGGATCTTCAGCTCAAGTACAAGGGTGAGTACATCGGAATAAGAGAGATGAGAAAGCATGTATCCTGGTATACCACCGGACTTCCGGGTTCTGCAAAATTCAGGGCACTCATAAATACCATGGAGGATATGGATTCTCTCAAAGCCGCTTGCGCCGTGGTTTTCGGAATAAAGGATTGAGTTATAATACATAGAGCAATAAGAAAATAATAAAATTTTGACTTTATACCATTATTCATATATAATTCTATGGATTGTAAACACATATAACATTGACACAATTTATTTGCAGTGCAGGACATGCGTGCAAAATTCTATTTTTATAGAAAGGATATATATAAAATGGAAGAAAAGAAGAACTTATTAACCTATGAAGGACTCAAGGCTTACGAGGATGAGCTCCATGACCTCAAGGTTGTAAAGAGAGCAGAGGTTGCTGAGAGAATCAAGGAAGCTCGTGAGCAGGGAGATCTTTCAGAGAACGCTGAGTACGATGCAGCCAAGGATGAGCAGCGTGACATCGAGGCTCGTATCGAGGAGCTTGAGAAGATCCTCAAGAATGCAGAAGTTGTAGTTGATGAGGATGTTGATCTCGGTAAGGTCAGCGTTGGTGCCAAGGTAAAGCTTCTTGACATCGAGGCAGGTGAAGAGGTGCAGTACAGCATCGTTGGTTCATCAGAGGCTAACAGCCTTAAGGGCAAGATCAGTAACGAATCACCTGTAGGTAAGGCTCTTATCGGAGCTAAGGTTGGCGAGGAAGTTACCGTTGAGACACAGATGGGTGACTTCAAGTACAAGGTTCTTGAGATCGTTCGTAAATAAGAAATAACAGATACTTAAGAGCGGGGGTGATTTTTTTACCCCCATTACTTTTTTATAGGAAAGAGGAGAAAAAGTGGCAGAGAATCAGAATCAGCAAAAGAATCAGCAGAAGACAGAAGACATTAACCAGCTCAAGAAGGTTCGCCGTGAGAAGCTTGCAAACCTTCAGGCAGAGGGCAAGGATCCTTTTCAGATTGTAAAGTATGATCAGACACATCACGCACAGGAGATCAGAGACAACTTCGAGACATTAGAGGTTGTTCCCGAGACAGACGCAGAGGGTAAGCAGATCACTCCTGAGCTTTCAGAGATCCCCGCAGAGAAGGTTGTATCTCTTGCAGGTCGTATGATGAGCAAGCGTGTAATGGGTAAGGCATCTTTTGCTAACCTTCAGGATAAGTCAGGACGCATGCAGCTTTATGTTTCAAGAAATGATCTTGGAGAAGAGAGCTACGCTGCATTCAAGAAGATGGATATCGGTGATATCATAGGTGTTAAGGGATTCGCATTCAGAACCAAGACAGGCGAGATTTCTGTTCATGTTAAGGAGCTGACACTTTTATCAAAGTCACTTCAGCCTCTTCCGGAGAAGTTCCATGGACTTACAGATACAGAGATCCGTTTTAGACAGAGATACGTAGACCTTATCATGAACGAAGAGGTTAAGGATACATTCATCAAGAGATCTCAGATAATCCAGGAGATCCGTAACTTCCTGTCAGCAAGAGACTTCATGGAAGTTGAGACACCAATGCTGGTTGAGAATGCAGGCGGTGCTGCAGCAAGACCTTTCCTTACTCATTACAATGCACTTGATGAGGAGAGAAAGCTTCGTATCTCACTTGAGCTCTACCTTAAGAGACTTATCGTTGGTGGTCTTGAGAGAGTATACGAGATCGGCCGCGTATTCAGAAATGAAGGTACAGATACAAGACACAACCCTGAGTTCACACTTATGGAGCTGTATCAGGCATATACAGATTATGAAGGAATGATGGAGCTCACAGAGAGCATGTTCCGTTACCTCGCTGAAAAGGTATGCGGTACAACACAGGTTCCTTATGGTGATCACATCATCGACCTTGGCAAGCCTTTCGAGCGTCTTACAATGAATGACGCCATCAAGAAGTACGCAGGCGTTGACTTCGACGCTGTTAAGACAGATGAGGAAGCTAAAGCAATCGCTAAGGAGCACCACGTTGAGTTTGAGGATCGTCACACCAAGGGCGACATCATCAACCTCTTCTTCGAGGAGTTCTGCGAGGAGAAGCTGATCCAGCCTACATTCATCATGGATCATCCTATCGCAATCTCACCTCTTACAAAGAAGAAGCCCTCAGATCCTGAGAAGGTTGAGCGTTTCGAGCTCTTCATCAACACATGGGAGATGTGCAACGCTTACTCAGAGCTTAACGATCCCATCGATCAGAGAGAGCGTTTCGCAGCTCAGGATGCCAATGCGGCAGCAGGCGATGACGAAGCAGAGCATACAGATGAGGACTTCCTTAACGCACTTGAGATCGGTATGCCGCCCACTGGTGGTATTGGCTACGGTATCGACAGATTGTGTATGCTTCTCACGAACAGTGCTAACATAAGAGAAGTTTTGCTCTTCCCGACGCTAAAATCAAGCAAATGACACACAGCTTCGCGTATTTACCACGTTTCTCCGTGGAGAACCCGCTGAATCCAAAAATGCATTGGATTTACAACGATTCCATTGGACATCATAGTATGTCAGTGGATGAGTACGTACAGATTGCCAGCATGAAACAGGGCTTCCATGGATGAATATGTAGACATAAAAAAGTCCGAAAAATGGTCCAAAAACGACTTGAACGGGATAAAGATTTTGAGAAAAGTCTTTATCCCGGGGCAAATGTCTCGAGGAATAAGCGGTTCATATCTTTTTGAATCCAAAGAAGCTTAATTCTAATCCACATTTCTCTCTATCAAAAAGAAGAAATGTGGTTTTTTTATTTCTAAAAATCTCAATTCTTTTTTCTTAAATCACATCCTGTAACACCAAAAAACGGAGGTTACAGATGAATCGTTCAAAATCCCCACCGCCAGTTGATCTGGAAAAGTATCTGGAAGGTAAGAAACATCGCTACTGCACCTACGCCCAGGGAGCGAGGCTCTATGCGATGGCTTACTGGTCATTTGTGAATATCTGCAAGGAGGCCAAGGCAAATATAAAACTACGAAAGACTGCCCTTGTAGATCTGGATGTTCTTGATGAATACATCGAGAAAAACTGCATATTGGATTTGAAAAGAGAGGACGAAGATATGGCAAGAAGAAAACTGGTTGATAACATCGAAGAGTTGGTTAAGGAACCAGTACTTTCCTGCTTACTACTCTCAGACACAGATTGAGAAAATTCTTCTGGACTTCTGTGCGGAGTGGAAAAGAACTCACGAAAGCGAGGGCGACTGATTATGATGGACTACTTCTATAATACCCAGGCTGATCAATTTGCTTCTGTACAGATTCCCAAGGAGATTCTGACGGGGAAGGATTTCTCTTCCCTGTCGGCTTCAGCCAAGATGCTGTACGCAGTTCTTCTTGATAAAATGCGTGAAGCAAAAAGGCATAACTGGTACGACGAAGAAAACCGAGTTTATGTCATCTATCCGCTCAGTAGGCTGGAGGAAGATATTTCTTTTTCCAGGCACACTATCATCGACTGTATGAATGAGCTTGAAGAGTTTGGCCTTATCTATAAGCTTCAGGCCAAGGGCAAACCAAGCAAAATCTACGTCAAGAATTTCAATAGAAGGCGCGTGTTTCAGTTGATAGGGTAGTGCAGAAATTGCACCACTTAAATCCACCGAGCGTCGCACTAACTCACTGAAGGGAGGAAAAAGGATTGAGCGAAAAAATC
This sequence comes from Butyrivibrio sp. WCD2001, assembly GCF_000424485.1. Lineage (NCBI taxonomy): Bacteria > Bacillati > Bacillota > Clostridia > Lachnospirales > Lachnospiraceae > Butyrivibrio > Butyrivibrio sp. WCD2001. The sequence goes on from NZ_AUJZ01000023.1 coordinate 16,892, forward strand.
GTATTTGACTATTTCAAGGGTCAAGAATCCGAGATGCTGTCCTTTTACAGAATACCAAAGCTGTTGTTCACAAACGCTTATTTTAAGGAGCTTGACGTGTCTGCCAAGGTTCTTTACGGACTTATGCTGGATAGAATGTCGTTATCCCTCAAAAATAAGTGGTTTGATGAGCAGCAGAGGGCTTTTATCTACTTTGCACAGCAGGAAGCTTCAGAAATGCTGGGCTTTGGGGACGATAAGATCCGTGTGCTCTTCAATAAACTTGAAGAATTCGGGCTTATTGAGCGCAAGAAGCAGGGCCAGGGGAAGCCTACAATCATCTACCTCAAGAAGTTCATTTCTGAAGGTATGGTGGAAGTTCAGACTACGGAAAAATCGGGTTCTGAATCTGAAGCTGATGTTTCAGACCCCGGAAATATCGGGGTCAAGACCACGGAAATATCGGAGTCAAGACCCCGTGAAATTCGGGTTCTAGACCACGGAAAATCCGACCCTAATTATAATAATACAAGTAATACTAATTTAATTACTATTACTAATCATATCTCTTCGATGAAGACAGATCTGAATGATGAGTATAATGTCTATGCTGAGATCATCAGGGAAAATCTGGCTGTTGATACCATGCTTGAGCGTTTCCCTCAGGACGCAGAGATCATCGAGGGCATATATGACCTTGTGCTGGAAACAGTCCTTTGCCAGAAGCCGAGCATATGGATCTCAAAGAATGAGTATCCTACAAACCTTGTTAAGTCTAAGTTTCTTAAGCTCAATAACATGCATCTTGAGTATGTCATGGGCTGCATGAAAGAGAATACTACAAAGGTTCGTAACATCAAAAACTATTTGCTGGCAGCGCTGTTTAATGCACCGTCCACGATGAGCAGTTACTTTCAATCCGAGCTTAGCCATGACATGGCAAGCGGCGTCGTATAGAACCATGTTGACATATCCGCGCAACACTCATATACTCAAAGTGTAATGATGAATGCGTAACACTCATAGGAGGAAGTGATATGCCAAGGATCAATCTGTCAATCAACGAAGATCTGTACAATCAGATTCAGAAGGCTGCAGATAAACAGAAGGTAACTGTTAACAGCCTCATCCTGGAAGCGCTGGAAGAGAAATACAGCACAAAGGTGAGGTACGATTACACCACTGCGCTTAAGCTCATGATCTCAGAGTCACGGAAGATGGATCCGGAGTTTACACTCTCTGATCTTCCGACTTTCAAGGACGTTGACCAGGTTCTAATCGAGAATCATATCAATGAGTCACCTGCCTCGGTAAGAGCCAGACTTGGCAAGATGTATAACGAAGCAGTCAAGAAAGGTGTCGTCAAAGGCATAGAAAGGGCTGTTGTCATGAAGAACGGTGTGGAGCAATTGAAGTTCCTTTGCCGTGCAGCAGTGTACAGCAATAAACTAAGTAAGGCGGCTTCCAAGAAGTAGCCTGTTTCTAAATCATAGGGGGTTAAGATGGTAGGAATATTACTTGATATTGTATTGACACTTGTAATTGCCATTGTTGCCGTTGTATTCTTTGGAGTATTCAGGGCAATGCCTTTTTTCACAGGGCTTATAGCCTCGTTTGTGTTACAGTTCCAGTATCCGGCACTGAAAGACATAATACCCGGCGAGACAAGAGCAAGCACAATTGCATTGATAGCCATAGTTGAACTCATTATTCTTGTGCTGACAGTAAATGAACAGACCGGAGGACCAATGGTAAAGTTCTCCTGTGCTATGTTTGTTGGACTGATAATGGCACTTGTGCATAACAGCTATGAATGCGCAACCTGGCAGAAAGCTCTTTTTGTCACTATTATTTATCTGATCATCATGGGTATAATCGTAGCATCAAACCTGGATTCGTTCGGGATTGAATGTGATGGAGATAGAAATCTTTTGGCCAGTATAATTGTTTCAATCATGTATGCTGTGTCATTGGGATTCACATTACTCGTCATTCTCAGCACAATCTGGGGCAAATATGTGAAAATGCACTTCTCCGAAGGTTTTTATACATCCTACGATAAGGTGGGAATGGTGGTCGTGATTGCTGCAATGGTTGTGACTGCTATAGTAAGTGTGGTAAGAGATAGATTAGAACTGGCATGAATAGGAGGGGCTATATGGATAGGAGACCTACACATCCAGGCAAGAGAATAATACCATACGCTTGTACAGTTCTGTTAGTAGCGCTGATGACACTATTTGCAGAAACTTTAAATGAGAAGGAGATTATATTTCCTGAGATAACAGCATTAGCAGTTGGATATATGGTGGCAAAAAATAGAAGCTGGAAGGTTAATGGAAAGCGTATGCTTTCACTGATAACAGGCTGTGCGATAATAGGAGTGTGCATTGTAAGATTTGTTCCGTTTGATACGTATATCGAAGTGATTTTGGCATTCACAATCGCTCAGGTAATCTTTATGTTTTCAGGAACCACGTTTGCACCATTTGTCTCAGCAATAGTGCTCCCGGTGATGATGCATACTACAAGTATAGTGTATCCTATAGCTGCATTTGTACTGACATTACTTGTAATATTGTTTCATAAACTTTTTCTATTTCAGGGAATCCGAGCAGATGAGGAATATGTTCCTGTGATGCTGAATTCCAGGGACGATATGGTAGATACTTCCATTAGAATCCTTTGTGTGACAGTAATAGCCGGTGTTGCATTCAGAACGGGTTATAGATTTGTTGTGGCACCTCCGTTACTTGTGGCATTTACTGAGTTTTCCAGGCCAAGGAACAAAACAAGAAATATGCCAGTCAAAACGGTGGCAGTGATAACTGTGTGTGCCATAATTGGTGTGATTTCAAGATATTTCTTTGCTATTTGGATAGGGCTTCCTATTACGATTTCAGCAATTGTTGCTACAAGTGGTATGCTTATCGTTATTCATTTTACTAAGATGTATATGCCACCGATTGGCGCTATTACCATGCTGAGCATGATAATATCTGAAAGCGTACTAATCACATATCCGATTCAGATTTTTGTAGGAAGTAGCTTGATTCTTTTTCTGTCCCGGATGATTTTCATGAGACGGCAGGATAACAAGCTTTATGAAAAAGAACATGAACTTCATGCAGAATGAGTTATAGGTTGTATTTCCTCACATATTGCACGGATCTCTTCACTGAAAACAGTATCTTTGGGCCAGATGAAGGTAAAATCATGTTTTACCCTAAAGTCGTCAAGGGGGATTGTTTTCAGATATCCGGACTGCAGTCCTGATGCAACCGCTGCTTTATATAAAAAGGTGATGCCACAATCTTTTTCAATAAGGCTTATTATGGCATGCATGTTCTCCACCTGGGTAAAATTCCTAAAATCACTTGTGGAGTAATTGTTCAGGGCAAGAGCTCTTTCCAATATATTGCGCGTTCCTGAACCGGGTTCTCTTATAAGAATTCGCTCGGGAAAGAGATCTTTTATCACGCGTGGCTTCTGATTGAAAGAGTGCTTTGCCGAACAGACAGGAACGAACTCTTCTTTGCTAAAAAGCAGCGTTTCATAATCATTTTCAGGGAAATATCCTTCTACAAGTGCAAAATCTATAACACCGTCGGAGAGTTTTTTAAGAAGCTCCGATGTGTTGCCAAATGTAATCATAAGATTAGTATCCGGGTGATTTTTTATGTAATCACTGATCGGATCAGCAATTATGTATTCTCCTATGGTCATGGTGACACCAAAAGAGATGTCTTTTAAGCCATGGTTATTCTTTGAAAGTATTTCTTTGAGACTTTCATCATCATTTTTTATCTGATTCATTTTTTTATACAGGAGTTTTCCGTTATCAGTTAGAAAAAGTTTTTTTCCATCCTGAGTAAACAGCTTTGTCCCGTATTCATTTTCAAGATGATGTATGTGCTGAGAAACAGCGGGCTGAGTAATATTCAGCTCCTTAGACGCCTTGGTGAAATTGAGGTGCCTGCAAACACATAGAAAGGTATCTATCCTGAAATCCAGCATAATCAGTCCTCCCTAACGATAAGAAATGTTTATGGATATATAATAATATATAATTTTATCTTTTTCAAAAGACAGAATAGAATAAGACCTGCGAAAGAACAGATTAAAAAGAGAGAGAGGTCTTGAGATGGATTTTTTGAAAAAGAATTACATGGGAGTAATAGTATGCTTCACTATTGCAGTTCCTTCATGGCTCCTGGGAAAGCGCTTCCCTGTCGTTGGCGGAGCGGTGATTGCAATCATTCTGGGCATGATAATAGCCCTGTTCTGGAATGACAAGGGGAAGGCGGCTGATGGAATAAAGTTTACATCAAAGATAATTCTGCAGGAGGCTGTTGTCCTCCTTGGATTTGGTATGAATCTTTCGGTCGTTCTTCAGACCGGGAAACAGTCACTTCCTATAATTATCTGCACGATTTCAACATCGCTTATCCTATCATGGATTCTTCATAAGGTTATGAATATCAAAGGAAACACAGCTACTCTTATCGGAGTTGGCTCATCAATATGCGGCGGCTCAGCAATTGCAGCTACGGCTCCTGTCATTGATGCGGATGATGATGAAGTGGCACAGGCAATTTCTGTGATATTTTTCTTTAACGTGCTGGCAGCACTTCTTTTTCCTTCGCTGGGAAAGCTTATAGGTTTTGATATCACAACAGGAGAGGCTTTCGGTATTTTTGCGGGAACTGCAGTTAATGATACTTCTTCCGTCACCGCAGCTGCATCAACCTGGGATAGTATGTGGAACCTGGGGAGTCAGACTCTTGATAAGGCAGTTACGGTCAAGCTTACAAGAACACTGGCTATCATACCTATTACACTGGTACTTGCGTATCTGAGGGCAAGGGAAGCAAAAAAGGATGGAAGTTCGACAAATGGCTTTAGCTTTAGAAGAGCATTTCCGATGTTCATAGTCTTCTTTGTGATTGCTTCAATTATCACAACTATTTGCTTGAGAGCAGGTGTCCCTTCTTATGTTTTTAAGCCACTTAAGGAACTTAGCAAGTTCTTTATAATAATGGCCATGGCTGCTATTGGCTTGAACAGTAACATAATCAAACTAATTAAATCAGGTGGGAAGCCGATTTTGCTTGGCGGCTGTTGCTGGATCGGAATAACAGTTGTCAGCCTTTTGATGCAGCATGTAATGGGAATATGGTAAAAGAAAAATAGGCGTTGACAAATACTCCCCCCCTAGTATATATTGCAAATGGTAGGGGGGACTATTTTGTCGTCCCGTATTTATTGTCAAATTATGAACCAAAAAGACTATGAAATTTTTGGATGGACCTAAGGAATCCACCGCAAGCGGTACCACCCTTAGGTCGAAGAATGGAGGATACTCGAATGAAACTTGAAGAAATATTAAAGATGGTTGATCACACACTGCTTGCTCAGGGAAGCACATGGGATGAGATAAAAGAGATATGCGACGATGGTATGAAGTACCATACGGCTTCCGTATGCATTCCTCCATATTATGTGAAGAAAGCCCGTGAGTATATGGGCCCTGATATGCCTATAACAACAGTAATCGGATTCCCGAATGGAAATACAACAACTGCATCCAAGGTTTTTGAGACAAAGGATGCGCTTGCAAACGGAGCAACAGAGATCGACATTGTTATAAACATAGGGGAGCTGAAAGCTAAGAATTATAAGTTTGTTCTTGATGAGATCAATGAACTCAAAGAAGCCTGTGGCGACCATACCATGAAGGTTATCATTGAGTGCTGCCTTCTTACAGAAGAGGAGAAGATCAAGATGTGTGAGATTGTTACGCAGTCAAAGGCAGACTATATCAAGACTTCAACAGGTTTCTCAACAGGCGGTGCAACCTTTGAAGATATAGAACTCTTTGCAAAACACTGTGGTCCAAATATCAAGATCAAGGCATCAGGCGGTATTGCATCAATTGAAGATGCTGAGAAATTTATTGAACTTGGAGCACACAGACTTGGCACAAGCAGGCTGGTAAAGATTGCTAAAAGTATGTGATTTAGAAAAACTATAAAACACTGGAAATGGAATAATCAGTACATATGGACAGAAATAATATTTTGACTGAGTTTAAAAAATATACGGATCAATATAATCCGGAAGATGTGAAAGTAAAGCTGAAGATAGATCATACGTATCGCGTAGCTGATTTATGCGAAATAATCGCCAGAAGCCTTCTGCTTCCGGAGGAGGACTGCGAATTCGCGTGGCTGTCAGGAATACTTCATGATATAGGCCGTTTTGAGCAGCTTAGAAGGTATCATACATTTCAGGATCGAATATCAGTTAATCACGCGGAACTGTCTGCAGACCTGCTATTTAAGGACGAACAGCTGATAGACAGGTTTGATCCGGATAGAAAGATGGACAGAGAAATGATGGAAAAAGTCATCCGTTACCACAATGTATATATTCTTCCTGATGGTCAGACGGACAGGGAGCGGATGTTCTGTGAAATTTTGCGTGATGCAGATAAGATTGACATTATACGTGTTAATTGCGAGACACCGCGAACAGAGATTTACGATCTGCCGGAAAAAGCCTTTACGGATTCGTACATAACTGATGAAGTTTATGAAGACATTATGGGATCCGGAAATATAGACAGAACATACTCGAAAACCGGAATCGATTATATCCTTGGGCATATTTCTTTTGTATATGGACTTGTATTCCCTGAGAGTATCAGGCAGGTCAAAAGTCAGGGATATATATACAGACTGCTCGGATTTAAGAGCAATAATCCGGATACAGTTAAAAAGATGCAGTTTATAAGGGAAAAGATAATTAACTACTTGGAATGCGCTTAAACAATAGTTGTAAAGAGAAATAGAGAGGTGAAGAAATGGCTTCTAATATCATTATCATTGCTATACTTGTTGTTATCCTGCTTGTTGCGCTAAGAGGTTCTATAAAACACTTTAAAGGCGAAGGTGGATGCTGTGGCGGAGGCAGTTCCAGTGTAAAAGAACCGGATAAAAAGCTTTCAGGAACTGTAATCAAAACTAAGGTGTTCATGATTGACGGGATGCACTGTGAAAACTGCACCAATCGTGTTAAGCGTGCTATCAACAGAATTGATGGCGTATCTGCAAAACTGAACCTCAAAAAGAAGCAAGCTGTTGTGAAGTACGAAAAAGAGGTAGAGGATGACACCTTGATAAAGGAGATAGAAGATCTTGGCTATAAGGTTGTTTCTGTACAATAAATAGCCGGGATATGATACTATTAGTCAACATATGAATAATAGGGAGATTACTTATGGCACATAAAAAGACAGTCAGAACAGCAGCACAGAAAAAGGCTCTGACCAACCGGTTGAAACGTCTGGAAGGGCAGATGCGTGGCCTGGAAAAAATGATCGAGGATGACGTATATTGCAACGACATCCTTCAACAGTCCATGTCTGCAGCCTCAGCAATAGACGGCTTTAATCAGGAACTTCTTGGATATCACCTGAAAGGATGCGTTACGGACGGCATAAAAAATGACGATGAAGAAATCGTGGACGAATTATTGAAGACGATCCGTAAACTCATGAAATAAAAGAATTACATTCATGAGTAACTATTCCGCGATAATAAAATATGTAGGAGAAATATGCAGACATCTGAGAGTTTTCGATTAAGTGCATTATTATCCTTTTCAGGAGGATTACAGGATGCGTATACATATAATATGAGGGATAAAGTCTTTGCCAATGCACAGACCGGCAATGTTGTTTTAATGAGTCAGAACCTGATGCAGGGTAATTTTATGCAGGGGTTACACTATATGTGTCCGCTTTTTTCGTTTGCTGCTGGGATTTTTATAGCAGAGAGAATTGAAAACGAGTATAAATGTGCTGAAAAAATCCACTGGAGACAGATTATCATAATAATTGAAATGATTGCGCTTAGCATTGTCGGACTTCTCCCCATGGATATGAATATGATAGCAAATATGATTGTGTCATTTTCATGTGCCATGCAGGTGCAAACATTTAGAAAAGTACATGGATATGGATATGCAAGTACCATGTGCATTGGAAATCTGAGAAGTGGAACAGAGAGCCTTTCTAAATACCTTAGAGACAAAAACAAACAATCTTTGTACAAATCATTTCACTTCTTTGGAATCATTCTGATATTTGCTATAGGAGCAGGATTTGGCGGAGTAATATCCGGAATCATTGGGATAAAAACCATATGGATTTCGGTAGTCATACTGCTTATAGTTATCAATATGATGGTAAAAGAATGAGGAGCCGACGGGACAGGCGAAGATCACACCGGGATTCAATCTTTAGAGCAGGCGGAGGTAATGAGTCTTGCATCTCCAATGTTCTTCAACAACATTAGTGGCCCATTACAATCAGCAATAAGTAGAATTTACGCAATGGGTAAGCCGGAAAAACTTAAAAAGTGCGCCATGCTTCTAAGTAGCAGAATCGATGGGATTTATGAAGGTATTATGGAAATCCATAAAATCACAACAAAAATCATGGGGGTAGAAGATATCGGGGTGATTACTTCTGTTGGAGAGCAAAATTCTATTCTCGAAAGAAGAAAAGAAATGATTGAACATGGTTTTGTGTCTGAAAAGTTAAATGTAGGTGTAATAAAGGAAAAACTTGATGAAATTAGGGAGTTTGGTAGAAGACTATAGCAGATGGAACACGTTATCAGATTCAGGTTTTTCGAGATGAATGATAGAACATAAAATCCGAAGTTATGATATGTGTGCTTGACAAAAATACTCCTATATCGTAGTATAAAACTACGATATAGGAGTATTTAATTATGAAGACAAATGGTGGATTTCTTGTTACAAAAATAAAACAGCTGGGTGATCGTATATTTGAAAGGATACTGGCAGAAAAAAACATTGATGCATTTAACGGAGCTCAGGGAAGGATTCTTTATGTCTTATGGCAGGAAGATGGTGTTCCTATTAAAATTATTTCCGAGAAAAGCGGACTTGCAATTACTTCACTTACGACCATGCTTGAGCGGATGGAAAAAAACGGACTGATAAGCCGCAAAACTGATGAAGCTGATAAGAGAAAAACTCTTCTGTTCCTCACAGATAAAGCCAAAGAACTTAAAGAAGCTTATGACTCCGTATCCAATGAGATGGGGAGTATTTATTATCGTGATTTTACGGATAAAGAGATTCTTCAGTTTGAAGAGTATCTTAACCGCATCAGGGTAAACCTTGAGGAATGGAGTGACAAATGAGTATCTGTATTAAAGATCAGATTCAGAACATGAATCTTGTTATAGGGTGCACTGTTGGATGTCCGTACTGCTATGCCAGAAACAATACGAGGCGTTATCACATCATAGATGATTTTGAAAAGCCACAGTTTTTTCAAGGAAAGCTTCGTATGATGGAAAAGAAAAAGCCGCAGAATTTTCTGCTGACCGGCATGAGCGATCTCTCGGGCTGGCATGAGGAATGGAGAGAGGAAGTCTTTAAAAAGATAGCAGAGAATCCTCAGCACCAGTTTCTTTTTCTTACCAAACGACCGGATCTTCTGTCTTTTGAAACAGATCTTGATAATGCATGGTTTGGCGTTACAGTTACGAGAAAGTCTGAGTTATGGCGTATTGATGCACTGCGGAGCAATGTGAAGGCAAAAAAATATCATGTTACCTTTGAGCCTTTGTTCGATGATCCGGGTAAGGTTGATCTTACAGGTATTGACTGGATTGTGGTGGGAACCATGACAGGTGCAAAGAGCAGGACTGTTAAAACAGATCCCGGGTGGGCTTATTCATTGACAGAACAGGCTCATGAACTGAACATTCCTGTATTCTGGAAAGAAGATCTTGTTCCGATTATGGGAGAAGAAATGATACAGGAAATGCCGGATGCTTTTAACAAAGTGCTGGAGGAACAGAGAATATGGAACAACCAGAAATCAAAGTAAATCATATAGAAACAAAAAGTGTAATGACAAAATCGAATACTCCTATTGGAGGATATTCGGTGAATCCCTATGTGGGGTGTCCCCATGCCTGTAAATACTGCTACGCATCTTTTATGAAACGCTTTACAGGGCATACGGAGGAATGGGGAACCTTCATGGATGTGAAAGACTGGCCTGAAATAAAGAATCCAAAGAAGTATGCCGGCCAGAAGGTGATCATTGGAACAGTTACGGATGGTTATAATCCGCTAGAGGAAACATATAAAAATACAAGAAGACTTCTGGAAGAACTAAAGGACAGTGGTGCGGACATACTTATCTGCACAAAGTCAGACCTTGTACTAAGAGATCTGGATCTGCTAAAAGATATCAATGAACATAGCAGACTTACAGTATCATGGTCAATCAATACTCTCGATGAAGAGTTTAAAGATGATATGGATGCGGCAGTAAGCATAGAAAGAAGGCTTGCTGCAATGAAAGAGGTATATGCGGCAGGCATTCGTACAATTTGCTTCATTTCACCCGTGTTCCCGGGGATTACGGATATAGAAGCAATCATAGACAGGACAAAAGATCAGTGTGACCTTGTATGGCTTGAGAATCTGAATCTTCGCGGAGGTTTTAAGGCAGATATCATGAAATACATTTCCGATAAACATCCGGATCTGGTGCCGCTGTATGACGAAATCTATAATAAAAAGAACCGCAGCTATTTTGAAGCGCTGGAAAAGAAAGCAGAAGAGCTGGCTAAAAAGTATGATTGCAGGTTTGTTGATAATGAAACTCCGTATGAGAGAGTAGAGAAAGGACATCCAACAATCGTAGATTACTTTTACCACGAAGAAGTAAGAGGAACTGCCAATAGTGGAAAGAGAAATGTAATACATAATCCTTGATGGAAGAATAAACCGGAATTTAAAGATTCGATAGCATTACAATAAATACCATTTTGCATTTGGTAAATTATTGGATTGAAGGTAAGGACAAGTAATATGGCTTTTCGTAGGACCCTTAGTGATCTTATTCGGCTGTATGCTGATGAGATTGCTGATATGGATGTAGATATTTGCCAGTATGATAAAAGATATGATGTGTGGGGATGCTTTTAGCATTGCTTGTTAAAACTGAAATTAAACGGCCCGTTTTCTTAATAGAAAGCGGACCTTTTTATTTTAGTACATTATCAGTTCTACAGTCGATTAACTTAAGCAGGAGAATTAGCTTTTTCATCTGAGGCATATATAGCCTTCAATATTATAGGTGTCAGAATTGAGCTTAATATTATCAACAGGATTACTGCGGTAAAGTATCTGCTGTCAACGATACCAGCTTTTAAACCTCTTTGAGCTACGATAAGTGCAACTTCGCCTCTGGTCATCATACCAACACCAATCTTTAACGAGTCAGAGGTGTTGTACTTAAGGAGCTTTGCAACGATGCCACAGCCTACAACCTTTCCGAGGAGTCCAACTACAACAAATGCTGCCGAGAATGCAAGGATTGTCATGTCAACAGACCTTAGGTTTGTCTGAAGTCCTACACTTGCAAAGAATACGGGGCCGAATAACATATATGAATTTATGTCCATCTTTCTGTCTATATACTCGGAGTTGTCCAGAGAGCTGAGAATAATACCTGCAACATAGGCGCCGGTGATATCAGCTACTCCAAAGTACTTATCGGCAACATAAGACATCGCAAAGGCAAGTGCCAGTCCCATGATCGGGATTCTTCTGGTATGAGGCCATTTTGCTTCTGCTTTTGACATTATCTTAAATATGATCATTCCCACTACAACCGAAAGTGCAAAGAAGGCTACGGTCTTTAAGCAAACAGCTGCAAGATTGGCATTTGGATCTTTCAGACCAAGAACAGCTGTAAGAACCACGATTCCTATTACGTCATCGATGATTGCGGCGCTCATGATTGTTGTTCCCACTTCTGTGGAAATCTTTCCAAGTTCCTTTAGAACCTGAACTGTTATGCTCACGGAAGTAGCTGTAAGAATAGTTCCTATAAAGAGTGCTTTTATGAACTCGGTTGATCCGGGAGCTGCAAAGCCATAGAAGGCCATGTACAGGAGCGTTCCAAGAACAAGCGGAACTCCAACACCTGTGCATGCAAGGATTGTTGCCTTCAGGCCGGATTTTTTGAGTTTGTCGATATCTGTTTCCAGTCCGGCGCTGAACATCAGAAGAATCACACCGATTTCGGCCATGCCCGACAGGAAATCACTGGGATTAACAAGATTAAGCAGTGTTGGACCTATGAGAAGACCTGCGATGATCTCACCGGCAACCTGTGGCGCATGAAGTCTTCTGGCTATCAGTCCGAATAACTTTGCCATGACGATTATGATAAAAAGATCTCTGAGTATCTGAATTGTATCCATATATATACCTCCTTGTTAATAACGCTAAGAAATGAGTATGATGCTTTTTCGTCTCAAAATCAAGTTAAAAAACTATAACCAACGTAGTAATAACCCCCCAGGGGGCTTGTGGAGTGGATTTCACAATGCTATCCTTTCCATTGTGTGAGGTAATTTAAGCACAGTGGAGGATACTATATTATGAAGAAAAAATTTCTAGCAGCACTTCTTGCTGCAACCATGACATTATCAATGGCAGCCTGTGGTTCCGGTGCAGGAACTCAGACAACAGAAACTCAGACAACAGAATCTGAGGCATCTGCTGATACACAGGCGACAACATCTGATGATCAGACAGCTGACGCAAGTCAGGCTACAGCTACAGGTGAAAAGATTCTTCACACTGCAGCATCTTTTGCTTATCCAAGTCTTGATGTACATAAGGAGTACTACGGATGGTACACATCAATTTATGGTGTTTCAGAAGCACTGTTTAAGCTCGACGAGACCATGAGTGCTGTTCCATGCCTTGCTAATGATGCAGTTTCTGATGGCACCACATGGACTATTACACTTAATGATGGAGTTCAGTTCTCAAATGGGAACCCTCTGACAGCTGATATGGTCATCAGAAACCTTCAGCGTCTTGCTGCAGAGAACAGTAGATTTGCTTATCTTGGCGATTTTGAAATGACTGCTACAGATGACAAGACAATCGTTATCGATACAAAGGAAGTTTATCCAACTCTTAAGAACGATCTGGCAAGCCCTGAGTGCGGAATGATAGATCTTGATTCAACAACAGATTTTGACAATGCGCCTGTATGCACAGGCCCGTTTGTTGTAAAAGAGTTTATACCTGAGGGTGATGTTACGGTTGTAAAGAATGAGAACTACTGGGGCGGTGATGTCAAGCTCGACGGCGCTGTATTCTACTACATGCAGGAGGATGATCCCAAGCTCCTTGCTATGCAGAGCGGCGAGATCGACTGCTACAACAGCGTTTCATCAGCAGCTCTTGAGGTTTATAACCAGAGCCCTGATCTGTACGATGTAGTTTCAATTCCAGGTGCACGTCTTCAGTACTACATTCTCAATGAGAATACACTTGATGATTCTGTGAGAGAAGCAATCAATCTCACTGTTGATAAGGACAAGATCGCAGAGTACCTTTCTGGTACAGTATCTGCAGCAGTTGGACCATTCTCAACATCAGCTGCTTATGGCAAGGTAAATGTTCCTGCAGTAGATACTGCCAAGGCAAAAGAGCTTTTGGAGGCCGATGGTTATACACTTGGAGCTGACGGCATCTACGAGAAGGATGGTAATAAGCTCAGCATCAGCATTGCATACTATGCAGCAAGATCTCTTGATACTCTTGCAATTCTGATCCAGGAACAGCTTAAGGCTGTTGGTATTGATTCAACACTTAGAGTTGAGGAAGATCCGGATGCTACTTACATTGCAAACGCTGACTTTGATCTTGCTCTTTACTGCATGATCGCTGATAAGTCAGGTGATCCTCTTTACTTCATCGACTCAACTCTTGCAGACGGAGCTTACTACAATGTAGGTGGATTTGAGAGTGCTGAATGCCAGAGCATGATTGAGCAGCTCAGAATTGAGACAGATACTGCAAAGAGAGCAGAGCTTGCCAACAAGATCGTTCAGATTGCTATAGATGACAATGCATTTGGATATGTTGGACTTTTCAATAACACTACAGTTCTTCGTAAGGGCGTAAGCGGATTTGCTGAGTATGTTCCTTTCGATTTCTATGGAGTAGACGCAGAGACTGACATTAATGGCTAAACAAATACTTAAAAGGATCCTGGGACTTGCCCTGATACTTTTAGTGCTGAGCTTTCTTGTGTTTGGCATAATGTATCTGGCTCCCGGTGACCCTGCGGAAAAGAGACTCACCTCCCAGGGTGTGGTGGTCACAAAAGAAATACTGCAAGCGGAGCGGGAGAGGCTTGGCCTCCTCCGCCCCTTTATCGTTAGATATGCAGACTGGCTAAGAAACGTTCTTAGGGGAGATTTTGGCGTTTCCTTTAAGGATGATCTTCCGGTCGCGCCAAAACTGATAAAAGGGCTTAAGAACACATGTGGACTGGCTTTAACCAGTCTGCTTTTGGCGCTTATAATCTCTTTTCCACTGGGGATATGGTCAGCGGTTAAAAAAGGAAAATTGGTAGACCATATTGTTAGGCTCTTTTCATTTATAGGTAATTCTCTTCCGAATTTCCTGATATCAGTACTTTTGATGTATCTGTTTTGCATACATATCAAGGTCTTTCCCGTAATTGCAGATGGAAGCATCAAAGGACTTATGCTCCCTGCACTTTCTCTGGCGATACCCATGGCAGGAAGGTTTACAAGACAGGTTAGGAGTGAACTCCTGGATCAGCTTGGAGAAGAGTATGTTGTGGGAATGAAGTCCAGAAAGGTAAAGGGCAGATTTATTCTTATCAACAATGTCCTTAGAAACAGCCTTGGACACATACTTACAATAATCGGCCTTCAGATCGGAACCCTGATGGGAGGCAGTGTTGTTATTGAGAATATATTCAGATGGCCGGGTATCGGCAAACTTGTGATGGATTCCATAACAGCCAGGGACTACCCTGTGATCATGGGCTTTGTGCTTATTATGGGAACAATCTATGTTGTTATAAATCTGATAGTTGATATTACCTACAGGCTTTTGGATCCGAGGTCTTTTTAATGAACCATAAACGTAAAAAGATTAACAGAATAAAAGTAATAATATCAGCAGGTGTTGCACTGCTTTTGGTGCTTATAGCTCTTTTCGCAAGTGTTATTGCACCTAATGATCCATATGCAACAAGCGCATCAGCCATAAGGTCAGCTCCGTCCGGGGAATTTCTGTTTGGAACAGATAACCTGGGAAGATGCGTGTTTTCAAGAGTTTTATATGGAGCAAGGACAACTATAGCAGCTACATTTATACTGGTTGCGATTTCTTTCATCCTGGGAAGCATTATTGGAATCCTTAGCGGATATTATGGCGGAATATTGGATGAAATTATGATGAGGATTGCCGACATTATGCTGGCATTTCCTCAGATGGTAGTAGCCATCGCGGTTGCGGGCATTCTTGGAGGAGGACTTTCAAGTGCCATGATCGCGCTGGGAATAACTATGTGGACCGGGTTTGCCAGACTTGCACGGAGTCATACTTTTGCCATAAAGAATTGCCCCTACGTGCAAGCTGCAAAACTGGCGGGAAAGAGTGGGCCGGCTATAATGATGGCCCACATACTTCCCAATATAATAGCACCACTTCTTACAAATGCCCTTACACAGATAGGAACCACCATGATAGGTATCTCGGGCCTGTCTTTTTTGGGGCTTGGAGTTGTGCCACCCACTGCTGAGTGGGGGTCAATGATCAATGAGTCCAGGGCATATATACAGATAGCACCTTGGGCTGTGCTGTATCCGGCAATTGCTACCATAGTCACCATCATAGTATTTAACTATCTTGGGGACTGCGTCATGGAATATAGAGATGAGGATTAAGCATGGATACAATACTTAGGATAAACAATCTCTCTGCCGGCTATGGCGATGAGAGTGTTATAAATGATATCTCTTTTGAAGTGGAAGCAGGTAAAAGAGTCTGTATCGTCGGCGAGAGCGGAAGCGGTAAATCTACGCTTCTTAAGGCTATTCATGGCTTTGGAGGCGTGACTAAAACATGCGGAAGTATAGAGACTCCAGAAGACATTTTACTTGGCATTGTGCCTCAGAATCCCGGCGGATCTTTTAATCCCATAAGGACTTACAAGGCACAGATAATGGAGGCGCTAAAAAGTAATAACATCGACTTTAAAATAGATGAAGTTGAGAAGACACTCCAAATTCTGGGACTTAATGATGCTAAAAGAGCGCTTGCATCAAGGCCTTATGAGCTGTCAGGAGGCATGAACCAGCGTATGGCCATTGCCACAACAATGCTCTTGGAGCCGGGGATTTTATTATGCGATGAAGTTACAAGCGCACTGGATGTTAAAACAGCAGGGATGGTTGTGGAGCAGCTTCTTGAGATCAACAAACTAAAGGGTACTACTATTTTGATGGTTACCCACCATTTGGGTATCGCATCTAAAATGGCTGATTACATTGGAATCATGAAAAGTGGCAGGATGCTTGAGTATGGCCCTGCAAAAGAGATCCTGGAGAATCCACAAAACGAGTACACAAAGAATCTCTTGAAGGCCGTACCAAGACTGAAGGTGAGCTGATATGCCGGATTCAGATATAATTTTAGAAGGAAAAAATCTAAATAAAAGCTACGTTGATAAAGGCAAAAAATTACAGGCCTTAAAGGATGTGAGTTTCTTCCTGAAAAATGGAGAGATCCTTGGAATCGTAGGCGAGAGCGGAAGCGGAAAGAGTACTCTTCTTCGTCACGTCAGCTGTCTGGAAAAGCCTGATAGTGGAAATCTTTATTATAAGGGAACAGAGTATACAGGTAAGTCGCCGGCCTTTGCCGGAACTTTTCTGCAGATGATATTTCAGGATGCCCAGATGTCTTTTGACCCAAGAATGAAGATGAAAAAAGCCGTTGTGGAAGCTACAAAGGGCTGTGGCCATGAAAAACTGTCACGAATCCTTGAGGCTGTTGGGCTTGATGAGAGTCTTTTGGAGAAAAAGGCAGGAAGCATGTCCGGAGGACAGTGCCAGCGAATGTCAATTGCAAGGGCACTGTGTTCTGATGCAGGGATTCTTTTGTGCGACGAGGCAACAAGTGCTCTGGATGTTACAACTCAGGCCCAGGTAGTAGCTCTTTTGCAGCAGCTGAGGGAAAAAGAAGGGGTGTCGATCATATTTGTCTCCCACGACATTGCTCTGGTGAGCATGCTGTGCGACAGGATAATGGTAATGAAAAACGGCGAGTGTGTGGAAGAGGGTGAGACCGGCAGAGTCCTTGGGAATCCACAACATGAGTATACAAAAGAACTACTCGATAATCTGATCGAATAACTTAGTATTAGAAAGATAATTGGGGTATACGTAGTAATATGACTAAACTTATGCAGATTCCTTTTGAGGAGGAAGCTGAAGATATCAAAGATAAAGTTGTGACCTATTGGTCAAAGAGAGCTGAGAGCTTTAGTGAGCACAAGCACGAGGAGATCCACAGCAGGAAAAAACAGCTGTGGCAGGCGGAGTTTTTAAGACACTTTTCAGCTGATGATAAGCTGTCTGTTCTGGATGTTGGATGCGGAGCCGGTTTTTTTGAAATGGTGTTGTCGGATTTCGGGTTTGAGGTGACGGGCGTGGATCTTACGCCTGAGATGATAGAGAAGGGAAAAGAGCTGCTTTCACGCCATGGAGCAAAGGCGCGCCTTATGGTTATGGACGCCGAGAAGCTGGATTTTGACGATAGCTCTTTTGATCTGGTGATAAATAGAAATCTTGTATGGACACTTCCGCATCCGGTGGAAGCCTACATGGAGTGGCACAGAGTGTTAAAGCCGGGAGGAATGCTGCTTGTGTATGATGCGGAGTATGCAAAGGGATTTCATCACTATGATCAGATGCAGAACCTTGCCCACAAAAATGTGACCGACGCCATGGTAGAGGAGTGCCATGATATTTACCACATGTTATCTATCAGCACTTTGGATAGACCGGAGTGGGACAAAGCTGCGCTTGAAAAAATCGGTTATGAAAATATAGTTACTGATCTTGGGGCAGGAGATAGACTCTATAGCGAGAAAGACCAGTTTTATATGCCTGACAGGATGTTTCTGGTAAAGGCTCAGAAAGCAATAGTCTAATAATATGAATGGAGTTTGAGATGAGAAGAGGAATTGATACTACAGATATGATGGTATATGGCCACGAAGCCTGGATAATCACTGATAAGAGTGTATATGAGCCGGGGGAAGAAGTCTGCGGAATAATGAGATGGGGACATCACATGAGACCTGACGGATTCTTTCGCCTTGATGAGATAAGAGCCTTTGCCACAGATGAAAAAGGCAACAGAATATCAATAACACCGGTAAAGGGCCCGGGCGATGAGCAGGGAGACTACTATGAGCTTCGCTTTACGCCAGTTTCTGAGGGCATTTACACCCTTATGTGTATCTATGACAACAATTATGTAAGAGATGAAAAAGACGTGTATTATGAGGGCGACAGAAGGACATATCCTGATATTCTTGATGCCAAGAACTATCCTCAGATATATGTGACAAACATAACTGTTGGAGATAAGAAGGGGACTCCCGAATTTATCCATGAGTCCAGAGTAAGCTTCGTTCCCGATCCTTGGGAAGCAGACACCGATGTGCTTCATTTAAAGCTTATTCACGACAAATTCCCGCTTAAGGGATCCACGGTAGTTGTTGTGTTCTATGATGGAAAAGAGTATTTTGAGAGAATCCTGAACACAGATGAGGAAGGCAGGATATTCTTCTCAGTGGAGAAAAAGGGTGTGTATATGGCCGTTACAAGAACTCCGCTGGTGGAAGGAATTCCCGGAATCTATGACAGCAAAGAGATAGCTTCAACATTCACATACGTTAAAAGGTAATACAAAAACAGGATGCGTTTAACATGCATCCTGTTTTTGTATTACTCCGTAGGTCACCATGGGACCATTCTTTATTATGCTAAGAGATGAGCACTGGTGGATCAGAACTCCGTCAGTATCGGCAATGGCTGTGTGAAGGGGCCTTCCAAAGTAATCCCTTATCTCACCAAATTTATCACCTTTTGAGAATCTGTCTCCCACCTTTTTCTCAGGATACCAGCAGCCGGTGAATGGGGCGTCATCACTGAATTCTCTGAGTTCTGTCTTGGGATATGTCTTGTACTCTCCTTCAATAAGACCAAGGAATTTCAAAATGTTCAGCACATCCTCTTTGTCTGCCTGTACCTCATCCTTTGGAAGCAGGCTTAACTGACCGCGCTCTATGAGAACACTGGGGATTCCGGCCATGGATGCTGTGTTGTAGGCGCCTTCGGTGGTACAGGTACTCTTTACGCAGTAGGAGGCGTTGACGCAGTCTACCATCTTTTTTGCAATATCGCTGGCAGGAGAAGCTCCCACGTAGTATGCGTAGGGGATAAGAGTCTCATATCCATCTCCGCTATGCAGGTCAATGTAAGCATCAGCGTTTTTAATAAAAACATCAAACAGAAGGCTTGCCAGGCGATCCGCGGCTGAACCATCCTTGTCTCCCGGGAAGACCCTGTTGAGATTCTTGCCATCCTCATAAACAAGGGACATGGTTCTGTTTTCAAAACCTGACCTGTTGGCTAAGGGGATGATGATAAGATTTCCTGAAAGGTCTTTGGGAGAAATCTCATTAGAGAGCTCAATAGCTGCCTGAATGCCGACATATTCTGCGTTATGAATGCCGGCTGTGACAAGAACGGTTTTGCCCGGCTTTTCTCCGCAGATGATGATGTGGGGAATGTGTATCTCAGTTCCGCCGACATGTATATGATCTTTTATCGTCTTGCCGGAGGTAAGTTCGTGTCCGGCTATATTTATTTTCTCCATAGTTTTTAAACCTCACTTCAGAGCCAAGGTTATCATGTTAGGACCGGGACTTTCAAGCCCCCTAGGGGGTTACATAGCTCCCGCGTACACAAAAAACCATAAACATCAGTACCATATCTAATGAACCTCAGCCTTAGGACGATTGCTAAGTGCTGAGGTTTTTTTGTAGGAATTCGGTGTCAAAATTTAAAAATTTTGGCTCCGGTTTTCTGGTGTAGTAAAAATGCGGCATAGGGCAGTGTCAGATATACGTGTCATTAAGAAATAGCGCATACTCTGGAATTGCTTAAGAAAAAATCTTATAATCAAAGTTGCAGCTATGACAGTATCCTAAGCCTGCGTGAAGTGGGTCTTGATTATTTGCCGGATGATATAAAGAGGCCTGTTTCAGAAGACAAGATGCAGGAGTTAGTAATCCCACTCGACTATGTGAATGCAGAGTGGCTGCCTAGGGAGGTTCAAGATACCGCTGTAATCAGAAAGCAAGAAGAATCTTAGTATAGAATAACTTTCAGGATAATGAAATAAGCAAATCGGGATTAGTGGAGTAGAACATGGATAAAAAAAGGGCTTTGTCTGGCGCCATAACATTTATAACCCTGATGGGAATCGTAAGTCTGTTTTCGGACATGACTCATGAAGGCGCCAGAAGCATATTGGGCGAATATCTGAACCTCGCAGGGG
>NZ_AUJZ01000024.1:0-35481 GCF_000424485.1 Butyrivibrio sp. WCD2001
TTTAGAGGGTATTTACGGGCTCTGCCCGTTGATGCATAGAAGTGATTTCTAAAAGAAATCGGAATAATTTCATCAAGGTCGATATGTGTTTCTAATAGAGACAGGAAAGCAGGTTTGTCATTTTCAAGTTTATCTTGGCAATCTGCAAAGATATCAGCCAAAGAAAGCTGTTTGTATGGTATCATATATATCAGAATAACTCCTTTCTTGGTGTTGGTCAGTGGTTTCTTGTCAATTCTATTGTACCATATCCGGTGAGGGGTTATTCATTTTTATTGCTAGAAAAATGCCGTATTTATGCGGCTTTTGGCGTTTCGCAAACGCCTATTTGATATGTATAATGTGGGGGGGTATAGAAAATGGGAAATTCAGACTGGTTATTGGCAAAGCTGTGGCTGCTTATATAGTGATTATTTCTTTATTATGGATTAGATATGATAATTTGTTGTATATGAATGCTGAAATAAAACAGGAGCAGGCAATTTCGTATTTTACAGTATTGATTTCAGATATTCATAACGTGGACAATTATAATGATGATATGCCGGTATGTTTTGTAAAAGCAGACAATACCAAAATAGATAGCAACCATAATATAGGCATATCGGATCCAATAATTACCAATCCGTATGCGGGAAGTATGACAGGATCTTATGCTTGGAAAGGGTTTATGTATTTGTGGACAAATTATAATCCTGTTACCATTGAAGTGTCAGAGCTATCAGAAGAAATTAAAAATGAGATTGAAGAGTTGCCACATTATCCTGATTCAGGAAGTATAGTTGTACGTGATGGGGTAATAATAGTAAATTTCTAATAATCGTAAAAAGACAATGTATACTATACTAAGGCAAATGATTCAAATTGTTATGATGAGAAATGGCTAGAGTCATTATTAGTAATAGGAGCGAGGGATAAATGATTTCTGAATACATATATAGAATCGAAAAAACAAGATCATTTTTTGATCAGAATTCTAATGATAGATATGCAATATATGGGACAGGGAAAAACGCTATGGGCATTTTGAACACAATTCAAAATGCTCCTATTCTTTGTATAATAAGAAATCAAGAAGATGGTAATATTTTTTGTGGAAAACCCATCTTGAGTTTAGATGAAGCTGTTGCAATTGGAATTAACAAAATTATAATAGCAGCTCAGATAGATTCGGAATATTGTATTGCGCAAAGATTACTACCATATGTTAACTCACATGGCATCGAGCTTTTTGATATGTATGGTAATGATGTATCAGTTTTATTAAAAGAAATAATTTCTGCGAAGCTAAAGATAACTGGCTATAATGAAAAATATTGGGAGAGTGTTAGGGGGGCATTAAAAGAATGCAGAACAGTAAGTATAAGAGAATCAGAATTATTTCATAAGGACTTGGATTTAAATAGAAATGAAGTATTGATGAATAATTCTACTGTTGATTTTTTGGTAGGTTTAAAGAATGAAGGGAAAAGAATTGTAGTAATTAAGGATGATCCTGATGGAAATGACAGTGGAGTAAATTTGGAACAATTTGACCTGTGGGAAATCCCGGGAAAAAATACTTTTTTTTCTGGTGCATTCAGGCTGTTATTGGATGAGTATGGTAAAAATATTATCCATATAGGAACAGATATACTACTAGACGTATTTACCCCCAAAATATATGGTATACAAACTTACTATTTGTTACCGGCATTGGAGATGCTAAAGGCTAGCGAGATAGGGGCATTGCTTTTAGGTACAGAAAGTAATAGTGATAAAGAAGGATGGTTACGCGGACTAGCATATCAGGTTGCAAATAGAGTAGATTATAATTTTTCTCAGTTTGACAATAATTTTATGTATGATACTTATAGTAGATATATCGAGAAGTTTAGAAATCTATGCGATAAAAATGATTTGATTAGGATATCAACAGAAAAAAGTAAAAAAATGCTTGTTGCTGATATATGGATTCCTCCATATGACAGGAATGCAGGTGCAAGATGTACATATGATTATTTGAGAACATTTAAACGTATAGGGTATGAAGTGTATTACATTTCTACACATTTTATGAAGGAGGAACCTTATCAGTCTGAATTAGAACAGCTTGGCATTCATTGTCTTACTGGAAATAATTATAAACGCTATTGGAAGTTATGGCTTATGGCATATGGTAATGAGTTTTCTGTTGTTTATCTTCAGAGACCTGCAGTTGGACAAATGATGATGGATACAGTGGTTAATTGTTGTCCAAATGCTCGTAAAATATACTTTGCACATGATCTTCATTATTTAAGGTTGATGCGTCAATATGATGTGTCACATAATCCTGATGATTTAAAAGAATCCGATAGACTTAAAGAAGTAGAAAGCTCTCTGTTTAATAAAGCGGATGTCATACATGTTGTTGGATCATATGAAAAGCAGGTCTTAAATGATGAATGGCATAAGCAGAATGTAAGTAATATCCCATTATATATTTATGATGCTCCTTTCTGTGCGAACAGTAAAAACAATATAGAAAAGAGCGGAATCATGTTTGTGGGAGGTATAGGTCATCAGCCTAATAGGGATGCAGTACTAAGGCTTGCAAATGTTATTTTTACACAGGTTCAAAAGAGTATTCCCAATATTAAATTGACATTAGTGGGATCAGGAATTAAAGAGTTGCTTGAAGAAAATGATATCTCTAATGAGTCAATAATAACTTATGAAAATATTAGCGATGACAAGCTTAAAGACCTTTATTTGGAATCAAAGCTAGTAGTAGCACCTTTAAGATTTGGAGCTGGTGTAAAGGGTAAAGTTGTTGAAGCCTCATATTATGGAGTTCCGGTAATAACGACAGATATTGGCGCAGAAGGAATTTCTACTGAATTTGGAAATATTATTGTAAAAAACGATGCAGAAGGATTTGCTAATACCATAGTAGAACTTTACAATGATGAAGAAAGAATTGAAGAATTGTCCAAGCAAGCAGCAAAAATGATTCAAAAATATTATTCATTTGATGCTGCTAAGGAGATACTAGAAAGAGACTTCAAGAAATAAATTGTATTGGAATAGTTTATATGACTAACTTTATAGATGATTTTAAAAATAAAGCAAAAAAATATGATGTAATAAGTTTTGATGTTTTCGACACCCTTATTACACGCACGGTCCCGGATCCACTTATGGTTTTTGACATTGTTGAGAATAAAGCTAAAGAAAATGGCATTTATCTCGATAATTTCAGGAGACTTCGCTGGGTTGCGCAGCTTGAACGTGGTATTTCAAACGAAAATATCTATGAAGTTTACGAGCAACTGCAGCAAATGACTGAGATTACGGATGAGCAGAGGGAATTCCTTTTTAAAACAGAAATAGATACTGAAAAGGAAGTGCTTATTAGACGAGAAGAAGTTTGTCTTTGTTTCAAGTGGGCACTGGCATCAGGGAAGCGCGTTTTCATAGTGTCGGATATGTATTTGCCCGGGGCTGTCCTCGGAGACATTCTTGATAATCTTGATATTACAGGGTATGAAGATATATTAGTATCCTGTGATTATCGTAAGCTCAAGTCTGAGGGATTATATCAGGAGCTAATAAAAAAGGTTGGTAAAGGTGCAAGAATTTTACATATAGGTGATAATGAGTTTGGAGATGGGGAGTGTGCCAGAAAAGAAGGAATCGAGACTTATCATATTGATTCCGGGATGGCAGAGTTTAGGCGCTTTTTGAAAGAGGGAGAAGTTCCATCTGAATGGCGCTATTCTGAAGAGATGGCATATCTCGGGAGAAGAATTGCTGATATCTACAATTCTCCGTCTAATACTAAAGGAAGAAATGATCAGCTTTATATTCTAGGATATTTTTTTATTGGACCATTCATGCTTAGCCTTACCAAGTGGATTATAGATGAAGCAGAAAAAAATGGACTGGAGGGTGTGCTGTTTTCATCAAGAGATGGGTATGTTCCATATAAGATTTTTCAGAAATTGAAAAAGAAAACAAGTATAAAGTTGGATGGAAAATACTTTTATACATCCCGAAAAGTGGCTGTTGCTTGCAACAGTAGCAATAATGAAGTTCTCGATTTTCTAGTAAATACTAGTTGGCCCGATCTTAAGGGAGAAAAAATACTAAAGGAGAAGTTTTGTTTACCGGAGGAGAAAATTCTTACTTACGATTTCAAGATTTATGAGAATGATATATTTAGGTATATATGGGATCATTATCCGGAAATAGAATCAAACTCAAGGATAATAAAAAAACATTATCTTAGATATATGGGGAATATTGGTATGGTTATAGGGCGAAAATACGCATTCTATGATTTTATATCCTCCGGTACTTGTCAGAAAGCATTAGGGGTGTTTACACCATTCGATTTAGCTGGGTTCTACGCATATAGCAAGGATAACGAGGGATATGATATAAAGCCTTATATTGAAAAAAAAGATAGTTGGGTTATAGAAAATTATAAGATGTTTGAGGCAGTTTTGCTATCTCCTGAACCATCTCTTCATGGATTTGACGCTGATGGAAATCCGATATTTGGAGAAGAAAAAAGAAGTAGCAAAGAGATGGATGCTATGAATAGGGTTCAGAGAGGAATACTGGATTATGTTGATGAATACTTAAATCATGACTATAATATCAAGAATGAGAATATAAATGATGTGAGTCTCAGAATAATTGAGATGGCAAGAATGCTTGATTACTCGGGGATGAAGGAATTAGTTGTTTATGATGATTGGAATATCGGATAGGTAAAAGTATATGATAAGTGAAAGTGATTACAGAATAGAGTCGTTTAAAGAAAAAAGAAAAGATCTGGTGGGGCAGGACATTGTCCTTTATGGAACCGGCGTAAATGCCAGAAAAATGATAGAGAGTTGCCCGGAGTATTCTATATTGGGAATTTTGGATGAGAAACATACCGGTGAGACTATCTTTGGCAAAAAGGTACTTGATTGGTTCGAGGTTTCTGTGCTTGGTGCGAAGGCTATTGTAATTGCTGCGCAGGCAGATTCAGCGTGGATCATATATAAAAGGATTTATGAGAAATGTCGTACATATAATATTGATATATATGATATGTATGGTAATAGATTTAATGAGCTTGCTGAAAATTTGGTTAGGATATCTCTGAATCTGTTTGGACATTCTCGTGAAGAGTTTGAGAATGCACTTTCAAGTGCAAGTAGTATATCTGTAAATTTTCAGGATGCCTTAACATGTTCAGATATAAGATATGGTAATGAGCTCTCTGAGCTATCTGAAGAAGATATAATTAAACATATTTCACTGCGCGAGGAAGTATTGTCAGCACTGAAGCAATGCGCTTCAGATAAAGATGTCTATGTGGTTTCAGATGTTTTGACGGAGGAAGTTATTAGAAAATTTCTTAAAAAGAATGATTTTGATAATGCTAAGGTTATAGTTGGGAAGAGCCTTTGCAATGGTGTGCTTAGGTGTACTGATAATGTAGGAGGTCATCTGCATATAGGTTGTGATATAGATACTGATGGAGTTGGGGCTATATCTATGGGGATGAAATACTATAATTTACCATCATGTCTTGAGATGATACTGGAAGTATTCCCCATAAAAAGCAGCCAGAAGCAAAGTGAGTATGATCTAAAAAGACTGCATAAACTTGCATTTGATGCATTTAAAAATCCGTTTGCTATAAGTGAAAAGAGATATGACGAGGATTTATTACTAATTGCCGGATGCCGGATGAATCCTAATAGTATATTAAATAAATGTAAAAGTCAGTATAAGCCGGATGTTATAGGTTATGGTGAATGTGAGAATGTTTTTTTTGAGAGGGTAGATAATCCAAAGGTTTCAATTATAATTCCTGTTTATAATCAATATAAATATACAAAAAAGAGTCTTGCATCCATAAAAAGAAATTCCGAAGATGTTAAATATGAAGTAATTATTGCAGATGACTGCTCTAATGATGAGACAGCGGAAATAGCGAATATTGTAAGAGGATTGAAGGTTATTCGAAATGAAAAAAACCTTATGTTCCTTAGAAATTGCAATAATGCTGCTAAGCACGCTAAGGGTGAATATATAGTCTTTCTGAATAATGACACACAGGTTCAGAAAGGATGGCTCTCGGCTCTGGTAGATATTCTAGATAAAGACAGTGACGTCGGTATGGTCGGATCAAAACTGGTTTATCCTGATGGAACGCTTCAGGAAGCAGGTGGCATTGTCTGGAAGGATGGAAGTGCTTGGAACTACGGAAGAAAC
Source organism: Butyrivibrio sp. WCD2001 (assembly GCF_000424485.1). NCBI lineage: Bacteria > Bacillati > Bacillota > Clostridia > Lachnospirales > Lachnospiraceae > Butyrivibrio > Butyrivibrio sp. WCD2001. The sequence goes on from NZ_AUJZ01000024.1 coordinate 6,241, forward strand.
CAGGATCCGGAGGACGCGGAGTACAATTATGTTAGAGAGGTTGATTATATCTCCGGCGCTTCTATTATGATCAGAAAGTCATTGTGGGAGGAAATAGGCGGATTTGATGATACCTTTGCTCCGGCCTATTATGAAGATACTGATTTAGCATTCGAAGTTAGAAAGCGAGGATATCAGGTTGTTTATCAGCCGGAATCGGTTGTTGTTCACTTTGAGGGCAAATCTAATGGAACAGATACTTCTGAAGGTATTAAAGCTTATCAGAAGACTAATGCCAAGAAATTCTATGAAAAGTGGAAAGATGAACTGGCATCTCATCCGGAAAATGGAAAGGATGTCTTTTTGGCACGCGATAGAAGCTATGATAAAAAGCATATCCTTGTGATAGATCATTATATACCTCATTTTGATAATGATGCAGGTGGAAGATGTACATATATGTATCTTCAGCAGTTTGTTAAGCGCGGATATAGGGTGACATTTATCGGTGATAATTTTGCTAAGGACGAACCATATAGAACTATTATCACGCAGCAGGGAATAGAGATACTATATGGCAATTTCTATTGTAATAACTGGAAGAAGTGGCTTGCTGTCAATGGGGAATACTTTGACTATTTCTATACTCAGAGACCTCATATTTCAATTAATTATGTGGATTATCTTAGAAAGTGCGGATCTGCAAAGTTGTTTTATTTTGCGCATGACTTAAACCATATAAGAGAGAAGCGCGAGTATGAAGTTACCGGGGATATTTCACATTTAGAAGCTGTTGAGGAGTGGAAAAAGATAGAGCTTGAACTTGTAGAAAAATCTGATGTAGTTCATGTTGTAGGAACTTTTGAGCAGAAATACTTACAAGATATCTATAAGGATAAAATTATTAGGAATATTCCGCTATATATATATGAGCAGTATGAAAAATCCACTAATGACTTTGAAACGAGAGATGGGATTCTAACTGTTGGTGGATTTAACCATCATCCCAATTTGGATGCTGTCTTGTGGTTTGCGGAGAATGTCTATCCTAAGATACTGGAAAAGAATCCTCATATGAAATGGCATATTGTTGGCAGTAAAACTCCGGATATAGTGACGCAGATGGCGAATGACAATATTATTGTTCATGGTTTTGTTTCTGATGAAGAACTGGAAGAAATATATAACAATTGTCGTCTGGCAGTTGTACCTTTGCGATATGGTGCCGGAGTAAAGGGTAAAATTCTTGAAGCAATTTATCACAGATTACCGGTAATAACAACCCCCATCGGTGCTGAAGGAATTCCAAATGATGACGGGATAATGAGAGTATGCTCTGATGCTGATGAGATGATAAAGACAGTTGTGGATTGCTATGAGGATAAAAAATGGTGGTCTGATATCACAGCTAGAAGTGATGGATTTATCAAGAAGAACTATTCTATTGAGGCTGTGAATGCTGTATTGGATTTGGATATGTGAAGTGGGATATAGTGGGCTGAGGTTTTATCAAAAATATCATATAAAGTAGAAAAGAATAATATTTAAATGAGGAGACAATAAAATGGATTCATTATATATTGTTATGCCAGCATATAACGAAGAAGATAATATAGAAAAGGTAGTGGATTCCTGGTATCCAAAGCTTGATGGAAAAAGTGATGAATCTAGGTTGGTTATTGCTGATAAAGGTAGTAGTGATAGAACCCATGAAATATTATTAAAATTGAAAGCTTCAAAATATCCTAAGCTTGATATTTTAGATAATGATAATCAGTTTCATGGTCCTAAAGTTATAGCGCTTTATGATTATGCAATAAAAAATGGTATTGATTATATTTTTCAGACTGATTCTGATGGACAAACGAATCCAGATGAATTTGATGAGTTTTGGGAAATGCGAAAAGAATATGATGGAATATTTGGAAACAGAACTAAAAGAGGAGATGGTAAGGATAGGGCATTTGTTGAGAAGGTAGTTTGTTTTCTGATTAAATTATATTTTGGTGTGAGGATTCCTGATGCAAATGCGCCATTCAGACTTATGAAATGTGAAATTGTGAAAAAATATCTTTATAAAATGAAAAAGAATTATAATTTACCCAATATAATGATGACTACATATTATGCTTATTATAAAGAAAAAATGACATTTATAGAGATATCTTTTAAACCAAGAACGGCGGGTGTAAATTCTGTAAATATTCCTAGGATTATCGGCATCGGATATAAAGCACTTGGAGATTTTCATGATTTAAAAAAAGGGATGAGAGTCTGATATAAAAAGAGGAACGTGAGTTTATGAACAGGAACGAAAAAAGGGATATAATCTGTGCGGTGTTAATATTGGCTATTTTATCTCTTTTTATGGGGTGTGATTTTTTAAACTATATACAACATAGTTTGATAGGGTATGATGAAGGTTATAATGCTACTGTGTCAGCAAATTTAATGAGATATGGAACATATAGGGTTTCGTATCCGTCAGAAATTGTGTTTTATAACATGATTACTACAGGTGAGATGGTGTTATTACCAACAGCATTGCTTTACAAAATATTTGGCATAAGCTATGTGACAACATCTATTATCCCTATTATTTATAGTATTCTTTCAGTTTGGCTTATTGGAATCATTATAAGTAGTTGCTTGGGGTCAATTAGTAGTTTTAAATATACCGTTTCAGCTTTTATAGCTGTAATAATTATTATGTCAGATGGCTATTATTATCATATATCAACACATCTAATTGGTGAGATTGCAGCTTTGTTTTTCTTGCTGCTATCTTTTCTATGCTTGAAACTATATCTTGATAATGAGCAGAGATATGTATTTATTGTTACAGCGGGATTTTGTCTTATTGCTGCCTTTTTAACAAAAAGTTCCATGATTTTTCCTTTAGTAAGCTATATTGGACTAATGTTATTTGAAACATTTTTCTTGAAAAATGTTAAAAGAAAAGGCTTCTTTTGCCTTATTATTGGAATGATAATTGGATTTTGTATTTTGGATTCATTTAAATTGTATCAACTTGGTGGATGGATAGATTATGTAGAATGGTGGAAAAATGAATGGTTTAATATGCTCAATCAATCCAGCGGGGTCGATATTAGTTACAGCGTATTTGATAAGATAGAGTATTTAAGTGAGATTTTTACTGGGTGTGATAAGTTCATTTGCGTATGTATGTTAATTCTTCCTGAGATAGCATATATATATTTACATATAAAAAAAGAACGGGAGAGTAATTCCGGGCCATTAACGATGTCAATTATTGGAATATGTGGGGCCTCGCTTATAATATATTTTATTTTCTTTGGCGGAAGCGGATTGGTTTATGCAAGACGGCATGAAGTAAACGAAGTTTTGGTAAGAATATGTGTCTTTTATTTTCTATATTTCATAATTATTTATATAAAAAATAATTATGAAAGAAATAGTATATTTGCAACTTCGTGTTTTGTTGTATGGATTATGCTTGTTTTTTGGGTAAATCCTATTAGTACAATCGAGCGGAATTTCAATACATACTTAAATAAAGAAACGGAAGACACATATGAAGTCCAACTAATGAACCAGTTTTTGACTGAAGTCGATAATCTTCCAGATGAAGCTGTGCTGTTTACAGCCGGATGGTGGCAGGAACCCAATGTTACCATTTTTTTAGACAAAAATATGTATGATATTTATGATGTTGTAAATAATTCTAAGGGCTTACCGGATAAGGGTTTCTTTATATCAGGCTATAGAATAGATGGGGCTTCTATTGCATATTTGCAAAACAAATTAGATGCTGTATTTACTAGAGTTGATACAAGTGATGTAGATTATGAACGACTTTCATCAGGGTTTGATCGAAGTAATGTTGATGTTGATTTATATGCAATATATGAGATAAAACCAAATAATAGTGTTGACTAATCTGTATAGCAGTAATTTTTTTGTTGGATAATTATATTGATTTGATAATGTAGGAGAGGAAAACATATATGTCCACAGAGAAGAGAAGAAGTGTGTTCATTCATATTGTTTTTTGCGTAACTATTATTTTCTGTTCATATGTATTTGTGTTTTCGCGTAGACTGGTAAATTTGGATGGTGATTTTGATGCATATATTTTTGGAAGCAATTTATCAGGAGTGCATAGTGCATTAAAGTATGGAGAACTGAGATTGTGGAATCCAAATTTTTGGGGAGGAATTTCAGGAATACATAATTTTTCGGGTATATTTTATCCCCCATCAATTATAATTGCTTCTTTCTTTAGAAATATGGATTCACTTCCGTTGGAGGCCTTTGGAATATATGAATTTTTTCATGTTGTAATAGGAGGCTTAGGGTTTTATGCTTTACTAAATAATTTGGGGTTTACTAAAGATGTGAGTTTTGCATCGGTAATAGGAGGAGATGCCTTATTATATTTTTTAGATACATGTATAGGAATCTATTATTTTCCACAATTAAACTGGATTCCGGTTATTCTTTGCATGCTGTTGCTAAGCATGAAATCGAACAAGGTTATTAATGTATATAATGCGTTTTCTTCATTGTTTATTGGGTTGTTTTTGATGCAACAATTAGCGCAAGGTGCGGTTCTCGGGCTGTGTATATTGGGATTGTCTATGATAGTTTCAATTCTGAGCACGGTTACTGTAAGAAAAGGGGCTTTAATTCCAAATATATTAGAATTAGTAAAAGTATTTTTACAGTTTGCGTTACCGATCGGTTTGGGAGTTATGATGTCGGCAGTTTATTTGCTTCCAATCCTAGCTCAAAACAAAAATCAAATGAGATATACCATTGATTATGGCATGATATATGTGAGAGATAAGATGCCTGTTAGCGAGTACTATAAAGATATGGGGGGTATCGAAACTTTGCAGCAGTATTTGGGGGCTCGTACAGGATATTCTCATATATTGCTTGGCATGGCAATACTACTTGTTTTGGGTCTTTTTTCAAAGGAATTTGAGAATCAATATAAAAAAATTTTTCATTCTTTTTTTTCCACAATATATGTATTAGTCTTATTTTCCGAAACTGGTGTTTTGGTGCCTGAAATATACAATATTTTACCGGCAGTATCCATGATTAGGGAGTTAAGAATTTATGAGTGTGCAATGCCCATAGCAATAACTGGACTAATGGCCTTTGGCATCGAGGCACTAATTCGGATAATTATTAATAGAAATACAGATAGTATATCTTGCAAGCCATTATGCTTATGTTTAGTTTTAGGTATAATGATATGTTCTTTTACAAAGAGTCAGTATAATATTCGTGTTTTAATGTCACTAATAGGTTTGATATTGATTATAATTGCTGTTGTTTTAGGAGAAAAAATTAGTAATGTAAAGTTCAAATCGATAATGATCAGTATTGCTGTCTGTTTGTTTGGGGCATCGTCTTTCATAATACATTATGGTCTTGTGTCGGATGATAGTAGAATGACAATTACTGAAGCATCAGAAAAGTTTGAAAGAGTTAAGTCAGAATATTCATCATTGTTTGATGTATTGGATGAGAAGGCAGATAATACAATTTATAGAATTGATTGGCTGGGTGAGACGGCTCTTTCGTTGGATAGCTCTGTTGATATTGGTAGATATTATGTACCGGGGTATTGGGAGCCAATTTATGATAAGGTATTAAGGTTATATTGGAATATTCAGGACAGTAGTAAGAAATCGCTTCTTTATGCTACTAAATATGTATTGATAAAAAAGGATCCTGAAGGCAATTGGGAAGAATATGTTAAACAACTGAATGAAAATGGATTCTCTTACTACACTGAAAAAAAGCTTCATGATTCATTTAATGAGGGCGAACCTAATGATGTGTTGATATATTCAAATGATAATTATAAGGGATTAGGATGGATGACATATGATTATTGCCTTTATGATGATAATGAAAATATATTTGAACAAATGAACAGTACCAATGTTGATCTTTCGAAGGTGGCCTTTCTTAACACTAGTGATGATGAGATAGAGAATTATAATATAGTAAAGAATGGCGACAAAGAGCACCAATATAAAATTGAAGTTGATAATTATTCAAATAATAGGATTGAACTAACATGTGAAACAGATGCGGCTGGGATTATGGTTTTGGCCGAATGTTATACGCCAGGATGGGAAGCGTATGTTGATGGAAAAAAGACAAATATAATTGAGGCAGATTATAGTAGAAGAGCACTGCCAATACCAAAGGGGGAGCATGTTATAACGTTAGAGTATAAGCCGATGGTAATGATATTAGGAGCATGGATTTCATTAGCGTCAATGACTGTAGTAATTGCTATTATTATAATAAATCTGGTTAATGATAGAAAAAAGAGAGCTGTAATTATAGATGAGAGCATACGGTCATAAAGTTTGAGATAATGGCTAGAACACACGCTACCCGAAAAGCAATTGATAATATCATATTTATGTTTTTGTACAATTTTAGGGTAGATGCTATTATCTCATCATATGTACATGTAATCAGATACAAACAAACGAGTTCAAAGAAGAAAAAGGTACGATATCCTGAAGCATACAATGAGGGGGAGAAACCTAGTATCAGCCTGGTTGATAAGCCACCAATGAATATTATGGATAATAGTAATGCTCTGCTATAGTCATTGAAAATGACCATAATTGTAATGAGTGTTCCGGCAATTATTATAGTTGAAAGAACAAAAGTCAAATATGATGAGGCGAATCTATAATTGGTATTAGTAATTTTCCCGGCATAGTCAAAAAGAGAATTGATGGCTGGAATAAACAGATTTGATACTGCTGCAAAAATTGTCTTTGAGAAGAAGATAGTGGGGGCTATAGCGGATAATATTAGCATGTGTTTTTTGTTTGGGATGTTGCTTCTACATACTCCGATGAACAAGATGCAGAACATAAATACGCATAAGATACTGTATTGCACAGCGTACGAGAGCGTTGATGTGATTCCAAGTGAGATCTTGTCAATAAGGGTCAGTGTCAGAAAATCATGCATCCATCTTATTTCGACGGCTTTTCTTGCTGTGTTGCCTGGGCATAAATAGGCTATAAGTATATTTGCTGCACTAACTAAAAGTTGTACCAGAATTATACATGCTGAGGTTGTGGTATATTTTTTTGAAATCAACATTTTTATAAATATATAGCTAAGTACAATGAAGAAAAACAGTGCCAGGGTTTCGAAGTTTGTGGCGAGTATTGTGCAGATGATTCCCGGAATTACAATTCTTAGGGGGATAGGTTTTTTATGTATTGCATACTTTGTAAGGCACAACGCAATAGAACCAAGCGCTGCAGGCCACAAATAATTAATTGTTGTGGCAATCCATCCCGCTGATGAAAGATTTGAAAGCGGATACAATAATAAAAGACCGGTAACCAGCGATGGATGTCTTTTGTCTGTGAGATACAGAAAACCGTGTTGTAGAATGCAAAACATAATGATATCAAGAAACTTCCAAATAATAATATGCTGATTGTGGGCAATAAGAATAATTGGAAGATCAATAAGTACTCTTGAAGTCCAATTCATAAATCTGTAGTTTAGAGCCCACAATAAAGAATGATCATCAAGAAAATGTGCATAACTTCCCAATGAGTCACCGGAATATTCTTTGATAAAGATGTGGTAGATGAAGATTATGATGAAGAATATCACTTCATGGAAATGTTGGGATATTACTTTTTTAATGTTTTGCATATTAAGGGGTCTCCACTATTGAATAAGGCTGGTTGGTTTTGATTAACATCATAGTATTATCGATGTTTATAAGAAAACCTATTTTAAGATTATCGGATTTAAGAATTCGAATATCTAAATCTCTCTCGAAACCACAATACGTATAGTTTGTAATATCAGTTTCTGACAGAAGGTCCGGGCGTTCTACCATGCTGAGATTATAGTAATATGCGTATTCTAGATTATCGTTATACAGAACAAGTTTACTATTAAAGGCTTCTGTAGAATGACCAATAGCATATATATAACCGGATATGTAATTATAATCCGGATTTTTGGAATAAGATTGTTCTATTTTATATATTGCTTCAGATGCAGGTAATTCAGGATAATCTGATAGCTTGATTCTTACGGGATTATGATAATGGAAATATTGATACATAGGTAAAGATACAGATATGATTATGGATATGAGCGATATAACGTATATTGATAATTGTTTTATTTGTATCATGTTTCTTTTAATGTTGGTATATGCATCTGTGAATATCAAAAGTTACGATAAAATTTTATCATATTTTTATTATGATAAAAATGTAATTAATTCGTAATTTCGGCTCATGGATTTGTGATAAGAAGCTCGTATGGCGAATTCGAAATCAGATAGATAATTAGCGTGATTAGCAGACAATGTTTATATTATAAAAAACAATATAGTTGAAAGGTGGGATGTAGATGATGACTGAACATTCAAAAAAATTATATGGGGGGGTGGTGATATATCTATCACTTCCTATTATCATATTCATTTTAACATGGGTAAAGCCGTTTATTTCAGTACCGGCGATTGCAATTATTGCATTTGTGATATTTAGAGCATTAAGAGATAAAGAAAATTCTCTCGAATTACCAATAATTGGAAAAAAAGAAAAAGAAGTAATAATATTTGCGATAATAATTATAACGTTATGGGTATATTTTTCAGGAATTGGAAAGTTTGTTTTTCAGAACGTTGACCATATATATAGAAATGCGATTTTTGAGATGCTTGTAAATAATAGATGGCCGATTGTCAAAGAATATATACAGGATGGACAATCAAATCAATTCATGCTTGTGTACTATATTGGATTTTGGCTTCCCGCAGCTCTAATAGGGAAACTATTTGGTCTTGCAGCTGGATATTGCTTTCAGGCTGTATGGGCGGTGTTGGGCATATTCTTGTTCTATTTGCTTATATGTTGCTATTTTAAAAAAATATCTTTAGCCCCACTAATAATATTCATTTTTTTTAGTGGATTAGATGTCATTGGAAAGGCACTTGTTGATGGACAGGCTGTTTCTATTTTTACAGGGGATCATTTAGAGTGGTGGGCTGCACCGTCACAGTTTTCAAGTTTTACGACTCAGTTGTTTTGGGTGTTTAATCAGTCAATTCCAGCATGGATTCTCATATTGTTAATTATTTTGTCTAGTAAAAATCGATACGTCATTTTTTATTTAGGAATAGGTTTGATTTTTTGCCCGTTTCCGTTTATTGGATTGCTCCCATTTGTGGCTTACATTGTTGTACGAAATGGTATTAGCTACAAAGACTATCAAAAGGTGTTTCGAGACTTGTTTTCTATTGAAAATGTTTTGGGAGGTGGAATAACTGGCATATTGACATACTTATATTATAAGTCAAATTCAAGTGGTCAATATATTGTTTTCATTCCTGCAAAAATACCTTATAGGCGAGGATTCACATTTTGTGTTGTTTTATTTCTTTTGCTTGAGATAGGAGTGTATTTGGTGGCGATTTTTAAATATCAAAAGAATAATCCGTTATTATATATTGCGATGCTGGTTCTTTGTACATGCCCGTTGGTACAGGTGGGATATGAAAGCGACTATTGTATGCGTGCGTGCATACCTGGACAAGTTGTACTATTTTTACTTGTAACTGCGACTTTAATTAAAGCGTGGCAAGGAAAAGATATTGTTGTCGCAACGTCCATTTGCATTATTTTACTGATTGGGTCAATTACTCCTATTCATGAAATAAATAGAACCATACAGCAAACACGACAGAGTTATCTAAACCAAACAGAGGTGTATGCTTCTACTGCTACGGAAGAAGAACTTATGGTAATTGCCACAAATTTCAGAGGTGATGCTGAAGAGAGTGATTTCTGCCAATATATAATGAGGTGAAAAATGTCGTGTCAATTGTTTATTGCCCATAATTAAGTATTGAGGATATGAGGAGAATGATATTTGGAAACTAAGACAATAAGGAGTTCTAATCTTGAATTGCTCCGTTTGATCTGCATTTTTTTTATTATAAGTAATCACTTTGTTGGGCAGAGCGGAATCTATGAAGGTGGGAGTTTGGGAAGGTGCTTCTTTTATGCATCCCTCAATAGCCTTTCAAGGGTCGCATGTAGTGTTTTTATTATTATTAGTGCATGGTTTTCAGTAAATAAAAAATTCAAGATGATGAAACTTGTGCATGTGTGGCTGACTTTAATTATGTATACAGTTCCGATAACAGTGTATTTATATTTTAAGGGGCTGGCCGGAAAAAATGATCTTTTAATGGCGCTTTTTCCTTTTGAGTACAGCCAATTATGGTTTGCGGCATATTTTATCGTTCTGCTATTATTGATGCCACTTCTTAACCTGTTTATAAAAAAGGCACCAAAGAATCTGGTGCTGTTTTTTCTGCTGTGGATGTTCATTCTGCAATGCTTGTATTCCACTATTACAAGAGAACTGGGCTTTTTCTATCATGATATATGGCCTATGATTTTTATTTATGTACTTACAGGGTATATAAGGCATTATGAGATAAAAATACCAAAGGCTAAAATAGCAGGCCTTGTATTTGTTATTTTCTTGTTTCTGGTTACAGGCGCATGTGCAATTGCTGCTAAGAGGGGGATGCATCTGCTTGCAGCATATGGAGAACTGTACAGAGCCAGATTTCAGACTATTCCCAATCTACTCATGGCATTCTCTTTATTCTTTTTCTTCCTGAACGTGAATGTTAAGCAGTCTAAAATTGTAAATAAACTTGCGACTACAGTACTTGGAATATATTGCTTTCATCAGGTGCCGATCTGGTATGATTACTTGTGGCAGAATGTATTTAAGGCAAATCATTATGCTGAGATTCTGCATGGTAAAACGCGGATGCTATATACATTAGGGGTGATTGTAACCGTATGGGGTGTAGGCACAATCGTTGAACTTATACGGAGTAAGGTGGCAGCGATCCTTGTAGAAAACAGGCAATATGCAAAGTCAATATGTGATGCGATAGATGGCTGCGTTAACGGAACGGGTGACGGGTTCAACTGCAATAAGCTTGTTTGTGCGCTTACTGTGGGAATATCACTATATTTTATTATTGTAAGATTTATATTTTTATAATTAGTCTTATTGGTATGTCGGATAAGCGGGAAATTAGGATATGGGCGTTGGAACAAACATAAGGAATTATATAAATAACAACACTTCGGGAATCTTTGATGCGGACATAAAGGATGAGCAGGAACTTATATATTTCTATCATCTGTCGGAGATGAGGAAGTCTCTGTATAACTGGTATGAGTTTAAGGAAGGTGCAAGACTTCTAGAGATTGGCGCGGGATTTGGAGCCCTTACCGGACTTTTTTGTGAGAGATGCGTTCATGTTACGACTATTGCTGAGAATGAGTTCCGTGCTGAGGCGATAAGGGAACGCTATAAATGCCGTGATAATCTTGATGTTATGAGTTATGCGTTACCCGGAGTGACAATTAATTCTGACAGAGATTTTTACAAGGCTGTTTCGGAAGATGAATCGAGAATAGATGCATTTTTTGAGAACTTTGGCGGGAACGACAGGTTTGACTATATAGTTCTTACAGGTGTTCTTGAACAGTTAACATCAGGGCATGCTAAGTTTTTAGATGGACTTAGGCAAATTCTTTCTCCGGAAGGAAAGATGCTTATTGCTACTGAGAATCGTTATGGGCTTAAGTATCTTTGCGGTGAGAAAGAGGATGTATCCGGGCTGCCGTTTTTTGGTGTTCATGGAGTAGATAGTAATGCCGTTTCAAGTGCGCAGGGGTATCCATTTAGTAGAAATGAATTATTAGAGCTATTAGATGGAGTTGGTCTAACTCAGCATAAGTTATTTTATCCGCTTCCTGACTATAGATTTCCTCTTCAGGTTTACACGGATGATTATCTTCCGCAGAAGAACATTGGCGAGAGAGTTCTGTTTTATCACGATGATAACAGGTCTCTTATAGCGGATGAGAAGAAGCTGTATTCTGATATCATTGACAACGGAGCATTTCCCTTTGTGGCGAATTCATTTTTGGTTGAGTGCATGCAAGGGGAAGGTTCGGAGTTGTCTCCTATAACTTTCGTGGCGCTGACAACAGATCGTGGACCGGAAGCTGCGCTTACAACGGTAATTAAGGGTGATGAGGTAGAGAAGAAACCTCTTTATTCTGAAGGGGGAAAAAGTATACAAGAGGTTTTTCGGAATGTTTGTGAGATGAAGGATAGGGGACTGCCTGTTATAGATCATGAGCTTAAGAGTGATATCATAAGTATGCCCTATATTACTGCACCTGCGCTTATGGACCATATGAGAACCATATCGGATGATAGAAATAAGATTGCTGATATTTTTGAGCGGCTGTGGACTATGATATTGCAGTCATCTGATGAAGTTCCGGAATCTCAAAATAAAATCCTTGAATATTCAGATAACAGAGAATTAAATTGGGGACCGATTCTAAAAAAGGTATATATGGAAATGATGCCCATGAACTGTTTCTATATAGATGGGAAGATTTATTTCTTTGATCAGGAGTTTTCAAGGGAGAATTTTCCGGCTAAATATGCAATGTACAGGGCAGTTTTTTATAGCTATGTGAATATTCCTGAGATGGAGCAAGTTCTGCCAATTGCAGAAGTAAAGGAAAAGTACGGCTATGATGATAAATTATGGCAGATTTTCATGGCTGAAGAGAGTAGATTCGTAAGTTCCATAAGGAGGCTATCAGACAACAGATTTTTCTACGATAGATTAGGGGTAGATGAGGCTCGTATGCTTGATAATGCAAAAAGGCTACTGATGTGATATAATCTGAATTTGGATTTAAAGAACTAAAGAATGTTTGTTGCTGGCATTTTTGGTGCAGCTACAATGATTGAGGTAAGAATGGAATTAATTAGAAAACGCAAATTTAGAATGGTGGTTTGTGCATTCATAGCATATCTGGCGCTGGTGGGTTTTTGCCTGGCGTATAGTACGGATGCTCCGGTTCGTGGTAACAAGAGTATGATACTCACTGATTATGCAACCGGAGAGGAATTGCAGACACTTCCCTATGGTAATAGAGGTTTTAGAATGACGGCCTTTGGAACCAGAGTTATTCATGCTCCTGTGAGCCTTATGTCGGGACAGGGATTTAAGGCTAAGTTCATTGCAGAGTTAGAGGGTGTATCCGCTGCAAATGTATGTGTGGATATAGCTACAACCGGTTTTGATCCGGAGGAGTGTCAGTTTGATACTGTTATTCATGAGGGTGAAAATGAGGTTCAGGGAGAGTTTTATTTTGATGGTGTAAACCATCCTGCAGCTGCTGAGTTTCGTATTTTTACTAATACTGAAGGAGCACAGCTGACAGTTACTAAACTCCATATATCAAGGATTGAGAATAACCGAGTTGGTCATTGGGGCTATTTGTGCCTGGGAGTGATGGCTATATTCCTGGCAGCAACAGTTGTTTTATATGTATTAGATCGCCGTGGAGCAAAGGAAGAGAATGAGTAAAATTGCTTTTGTAAGTCCATGGTATGGTGATAATATCCCGGGGGGTGCTGAGACAGCGCTTCGCGGGATAATTCTGCATTTAAAGGAAGCCGGAGTTGATATTGAGGTTCTGACTACCTGCGTGCAGCAGTTCACTGCTGACTGGAATAAGAATTATTATAAGAGCGGAGTAGATAATGTCGGAGGAATTCCTGTCAGAAGATTCAAGGTCAGGAAACGGGACACCAAGGCGTTTGACAGAGTTAATGCTAAGCTCATACAGGGGCAGAAAGTTACACCTGCTGAAGAAGAAGTCTTCATGCAGGAGATGGTAAATAGTCCTGCGCTTTATAAATATATCGCTGATCACCGTGCTGAGTATGATGCATTTGTTTATATTCCTTATATGTTTGGAACGACTTATTACGGTATTCTGGTTTGCCCTGAGAAGGCGGTGATAATCCCATGCTTTCATGAAGAAGCCTATATCCATATGGATATTTATAAAAAGGCATTCGAATCCGTGAAGGGTATCATCTATCTGGCAGAGCCTGAGAAAGAGACAGCCCATAAGGTATTCGATTTTTCAGGGATCCCTGAGGTTGTTATCGGAACCGGAGTTGAGACAAAGTTTGAATATGATGCGGAGGCATTTAGAGAGAAGTTTGGGATAAAAGAGCCGTTCATCCTTTACGCCGGTAGGAAAGATGTTGGCAAGAATGTGGATGTTCTCCTTAACTATTTTGCTGAGTACAAATACAGGAATGATAGTTCTGATCTGAAGCTGGTGCTGATAGGCGGTGGACAGATTCCTATTCCGCCATCTGTTAAAGAGGATGTCATTGATCTTGGCTTTGTCGATATCCAGGATAAGTATAACGCTTACGCTGCGGCAAGTATGCTGTGTCAGCCATCTACTCATGAGAGTTTCAGCATAGTAATTATGGAGAGCTGGCTCTGTGAGCGACCGGTTTTGGTTCATGAAGAGTGTGATGTGACAAGGGAATTTGCTAAGCGCTCAAATGGTGGTCTTTACTTTGGGGACTACTATGAATTTGAGGAATGCGTTGATTATATTCTTTCTCACGAGTCTGAGGCGAAGATTATGGGGCAGCAGGGTAAGGAGTTTGTGCTGGAGAATTATGACTGGGATGTTGTTACTAGAAAGATAAAGAGTTTTATAGTTGAAAATTAACGCTTTAAGAAGAGACTATTATGGATAAACAGGGATTAGATATAAAGATAATAATGCGTGAGATCAAATCGACTGCTGATGATAACAGACACAATGGGAGGCCACTGAAATATGTACAGATAAGCACTGCATCAGATTTGGAGAGTCACGGATTTGATGTACTTATGTTGAAAAGGCATATAGTTGATGCAGCTTCACATTATTCTTATAAGTATGGTAGCTTTATCGGCGGCGGATTTAAGGCGGGATTAAAGAAGGTTCTTTCAACTATTATCAGACCGGCTGCGCGTCCGTATCTTCTTGACCAAACAGAATTCAACAGCAATCTGATTCAGGCAGTAAATCAGATTGGTTTGAGTATAGAGTATAGAGAAGATGCTGAAAATGTGGAAAAGATGGAAAGAATAATAGATAAACATGAAAAAATCTTGAGTGAATATAATAGTTACGGACTATTTGGAAGGAAGTAATAGATGAAAGAACGAGGAAACACAATAAATATAAGAATAATAGGCGGAGCATTATTATCATTGATCATTCCGTTGGCAATAGTGCTTATTGCAGTCAGGGCATGGGAGACCAACTTTTGTCTGGAGGACTCATTTGGCGGCGATGGAATGTTGTGCCAGCTTCTTATAAAAAGTATTGCAAATAATGGTATTAGAGGTCTTTGGATAGACAATTATTTAGGAGCTCCGGAATTATCATCGCTTGTGGACACTCCTTTTTTGGATCTTCCAATGGGCATGGAAATATTCATGCTTACCAGAGTAATTAAATCTACCAGAGCTGTTTTGTGGGCCATGTATATTATTTCTTATCCCTGCATAGGGGTGTTTATGTATGTGCTGGTGACCAGAAAACTAACTGATTATCAGGTTCTTAACGCTGCCATTGCTATAGCATATTCCATAGCTCCATATCATTTTATTAGAGCGATGGGGCATTCGACTCTTTCAAGATATTATTCTGTACCAATTTGTGTTTTTATATCTATGTTAATAATTGAGGAAGAGTATCGGAAGGGCTCTCCGGTGAGATATGGTAAGTTTAAAACAATATGTATGTATTTACTGTGCCTATTATTGGGCTTATCCAATATATACTACGCATTTTTCGGCTTAGTATGTATTTTTTCCGCGGTGCTAATTAAAATATTAAGAACTAAGAGTGTAAGGGTGTTATGGAATGAGGCTTTGGCAGTATATTTTACTCTTTTAGGTGTGTTTATAGGCCTGTTTCCCCATATCTATTATACAATTAAATATGGTGAAAATAGTGTTGCAGGTGTCAGATATCCACAAGAAACTGAGATGTTTGCGCTTAAGATTATACAGTTGGTTTTACCATGCGGTTATAACCGTATACCATTTCTTAGAAATATGAATACAGCTTATAGTACTGCTGCTTTTAATATAAATGAAAATGGTATGGCATCGTTAGGATTATTAGCCACGATAGGTTTTATTTGTGCTTGTGGTATAATAGTGAGTAAATTTGCTTTTGATAATAATGAAAGAACAGATAGACCATCAAGAAGATTGACGCTTTTTTCCTTTTTGATTTTAGTGTTGATTGTCTATTCAATGGGTGGTGGAATTGGCACTATAGTTGCGTATCTGATTACTCCGGAGATTCGGGCATTAAACAGATGCAGCATTGTCATTTCGTGCCTGTCGCTTTGCGTTTTGAATATCCTGGTGGGCAAACTGTATGACTTTTCAAAACGAAATAAGACACTGCTAGCATTTTATTCAATTGTGTTAATGGCAGTTGGATTGACTTTATACTCGGAGGTTCGTATATCAGATAAGGGTTGGCAGGAACCATTGAAAGAAAGAAATGAAATATGTCATAGATTTTTTGATGATGTTCAAAATTCATTGGAGAAAGGAACGCTAATATATCAGCTTCCGCATACCGATTTTCCTGAATCTCTCCCGAGTGGAACTATGACATTTTACGAACCGGCTTTGGCATATGTTATGACAGACGGGTTCATGTGGAGCTATGGTGGAATTATGGGGAGAGATACAAAGGCCCATGATTTATATATTGATGATGGTATTAGTGATGATTTTGTTAATGGTATAAAGGAAGCCGGTTTTACTGCGGTCTATATAGACACAAAAGGATATGATGATGGTGGAGAGGAAATCATAAGTTTCTATTCGGATGAGCTTGGCTTGTCACCAATTATATCTGACGACGCAAGCTTATATTTATATGTATTAAATTAGACACGTGAAGGGGAAGTATTAAGTGATGGAACAAAAGAAAACGATAAGTATTGTTGTACCAACGTTCAATGAAATTGAGAATGCTGTTCCGGTAGCCAATGCGTTAATTGGAGAGATTACAACAAATCTTCCGGAGTATGATTATGAGCTGTTATTTATTGATAATAATTCAACGGATGGAACTCGTGATGCGATTAGACAGTTGTGTGCCGGTAATAAGCATATAAAAGCAATTTTTAATCTTAAAAATTTTGGACCGGATAATTCGCCGTATTATGGAATGCTTCAGGCAACCGGAGATTGCGTTATTTTATTTACAGCAGATTTTCAGGATCCCCTGGACATGATTCATAAGATGGTCAGAGAGTGGGAAAAGGGACATAAAGTTATTACTGCTATAAAGGCATCGAGCCAGGAAAATGGAATAACAAGGTTTTTCCGCTCTGTTTATTACAAGGCTATCAGAAAGATATCGAACACAGAAATAATTGAGCATTTTACCGGATTTGGACTATATGATCGATCATTTATGGATGTTCTTAGGACACTTGACGATCCAATCCCTTTTTTGAGAGGTATTGTAGCTGAGTTTAGTGAAGATAGACTTGAAATGCCATATGAACAATTAAAAAGACGAGCAGGGAAAAGTCATATTAAATTTTTCTCTTTATATGACATAGCAATGAGAAGTATTACTTCATACACCAAAATAGGGCTTAGATTAGCAACTTTTGGCGGGTTTGCTGTTGCAATAGTTTCATTCATTGTTGCGATAATTTATTTTATTTATAAGCTTACGCATTGGGATAGCTTTAGTGCAGGTATGGCACCGGTTACTATAGGTATGTTCTTTTTGGGTGCTGTTCAGCTCTCATTTTTGGGATTACTTGGAGAATATGTAATGAGTATTAATCTCAGAATTATGAACAGACCTATTGTTATAGAGTCAGAACGTATTAACTTTGATGAGAAGGAAAATGAAGATGTTTAAGGGTAAAAGGGCATTAGTGATAGGGGCGAGCGGACTTATAGGCAGTAGCCTAGTCAGTGAGCTTTTGAATAATAATGCAGAAGTGGTTGCAATGGGACGCAGCCGAAATAAACTGGAAGAAGTCTTTTCGTGCTATCAGGATGAAAAAAGGTTTAGTATTTGTGAAGGCGATATCAATTCGGGAATCGATAAAGGACTCGGTTTTTTTGATTATGTATTTCAGGCAGCAAGCCCTATATCCGGAGCTGAAATTAAGGAGCGCCCATTAGATACTATTGATGCAAATTTATCCGGAGTACGGTACTGTTTGGAGTATTTAAAAGATATTAAGGAGAAGACGGGAAAGAGTGGCAGACTTGTAGTTTTTTCATCTGCAACAGTATACGGAAATGTTGATAGTGATACTAAGAGTTTTTCGGAAGATAGTACTGATAATGGAGAAAAACTTTCTGCTTCTGCTATAGCATATTCTGAATCAAAACGAATGATAGAAGTGATAGCCGGAGCATATGCAAAGCAGTTTGATTTGGATATATGTATTATAAGACCAAGCTATGTCTATGGGTATTCATATAATATGCCTAATACCGCTTTCTATGAATTTATCAGGAAAGCCATACATGGTGAGGATATCGTTATACATGCTGATAGGATGGCAAAACGAGATAATATATATGTTAGCGATGTTGTAAGTGGCATTATGAAAGTTGCTCTAAACGGCGTAAAAGGCGAAGCATATAATATTGCAACAAATGGAGAAGGGGGAAATTATTTATCTGCCTGTGAAATGGCAGAGATTGTTAAGGACTGCGTAAACAAGGAGTATGGAAAGAATATTTCGGTTATTTATGCAAAAAAGCAATGTGAGAGTGTGCCGGGAGTTCTTTTGAATAATGATAAGCTTAAGAAGTTAGGCTGGAATCTTACTGTAGACGCAACTACGGGAATTTTTGAAACTGTTAAGAAGTATTATGAAAATGAGGTTGTATTGTGAGTAATATTAAGTTTTATGATGAGATAAAGGTTTTGGATTGTACTCTCCGAGATGGAGGGTTTGCTCTGGAAGATGCAGACAAAAACGGAATTAAAACTGAAGTGTTTTCAAAAGATCAGCGCTCGGTGATTGCAGATCATTTGGTTGAAACCAATGCGGAAATAATTGAAGTCGGGGCAATTGAAGTGTCTCCTAATTGCAAAAAGGGATTTGCAATTTATCAGAATATTGAAGATATTTCTGCAATCCTTCCTCAAAAGTCTGATGAGAATCAGCTTTTTGCTGCGTTTTATCGTGGTCCGGATATATCAATGGATAGTATCCCTGATTGGAAGCCGGGAATGATTGACGCTCCAAGAGTGTGTATCAGATACTCCGAGATAGAGAAGTCACTGGATTTTTGTGAAGGTTTATGCAAAAAGGGATATAAAGTCTTTATTCAGCCGATGGTAACGGTCAGATACACAGAAGACCAGTTGGATCTGCTTGTTAAGCGTGCAAACGAAATGGGCGCCTATGCGCTGTATTTTGTAGATAGTTATGGATATATGACATCTAAAGACGTCAGCTATTATTTTAATAAGTTTAATGATGGCTTGGATAAGAATATTAGAATTGGATTTCATGCTCATAACAATATGGAGATGGCTTTTTCAAATGTTTCTCATTTTATCAGAAACAGAGGAGAGAGAAGGGTAATCGTAGATTCATGCGCTACCGGAATGGGACAGGGAACAGGAAATGTCCAGACTGAGGTAGTTATGAATTATTTAAACAATGAATATGATAAAGAGTATGATCTTAACAGAATATTCGAAGTTTGTGATATTGTTAATGATTTTAATGTTGATCAATTGTGGGGATATTCAACAGCGAGATTTATCCCTGCAATAAATAAAACAGCATATAAATATGCAATGTCATTAAAAAATCAATATAAAATGGGGCTGTCGGATATTCAGAATGTTCTGAAAAATATGCCGGAGGATCTCAGATATAGATATACACCGGATAATACGAAAGAGTTGCTCAAAAGAGTAAAGGATAAAATGTGATGACAGGTGCTGAATTTGTAGTTGATACTATTACTCAAATGGGAACGACAGATGTTTTTGGTATACCTGGGGCAGTTGTTTTGGATTTTCTTTATGCTGCAGAAGCGAATCCTGATATCAATATTCATTTAAATTATCATGAACAGATGTCATCCTATGCAGCTATAGGCTATGCGCAGTCATCAGGTAAGCTCGGCGTCGCATATTCTACACGTGGACCGGGTGTAACTAATATGATGACGGCTATTGCGGAAGCGTATTTTGAGTCTGTTGCCGTGCTGTTTCTAACAGCTCATTCGAATAATGATGTTTCAAAGCAGCGTTTTGTAGCTGATCAGGAAGTGGATTTTACGGCTTCAATTAAACCATTTAGTAAAATGGCGGTTCGAATTAATTCTGTAGATGAATTAAAGGAAGTTTTTCCAAAGGCATGTAAATTGGCAGTGACCGGTCGAAGAGGACCGGTGTTCATTGATTTGGATACATCACTGTTTCGGGAACCTTTGGAGGGGAGTTTGATAATTAAGGAAGAGCCTAATCAAGAGGTGGATTCTGACTTATCAGTCATTTCTGAGGGGCTGAAATTATCTAAACGGCCCGTTATATTGGTAGGGGACGGTGTCAGACAGACAGATTCTATCAATGAAATTTTAGGATTTGCGCGAAGAAATGAGATTCCTATTTTATCCAGCAGAGGTTCACAGGATATTTTTGCCGGAAGTGAGTTTTATTATGGGTACGTTGGAAGTCATGGCATAAGATATAGTAATTTTATTATGTCAAAGGCAGATTTGCTGATATGTCTTGGAAATAGGTTGTCGTTCCCCTTAAAATCGAAGAGTTATAAAAGCATTTATGAGAATGCAAAAATTATTAGGATTGATGTAGATGAATACGAATTGGAAAAGGTAATTCCCAATAGTATTTCGATAAGAGCAGATATAAAAGATATTAAAAAGTATATTGAGAAAATTGAACTCAACCCGTATTCAGAGTGGTTGCAAGTTTGCGATGAATTGAAACGGCAGCTTAACGAAGAGGATGTTACTGAAAATGTTTCTAAAGTGGCTGAAGTACTAAGCTTGATAAATACATCTTCGTCAATTGTTTCTGATGTTGGTAACAATGAGTTTTTGGTATCACGAGCATATGAGATGGTTCATCCTGACGCGCCATTGTTCTTTTCAAGATCATTTGGGACACTTGGAATAGGAATAGGCAAAGCGATTGGTATTTATTATGCAACGCATAAGCCTGTTGTTTGCTTTATTGGCGATCAGGGATTTCAATATAATAGCCAGGAGCTTCAATTTATTTCACAATGGAAATTGCCCATATCTGTCGTTGTGTTAAATAACAATGCTTCAGCGATGATACGTGATAAGGAACTACAGAAATATGGTTCTCCGTTGCATACAACAATTGAAACTGGATACGCAACACCGAATTTTGAAAAATTGGCGGATGCGTATAGAGTTGAGTATGTCGATGCCGTTAGAAGTGATTATATGCTGTTAAATGGCAAACCAATGTTGATAGAAGTAAAATTGAATTCTGATGAAAAGTTGGTACCTTCTTTGCCTATAGGGAAACCATGTCAGGACATGAGTCCGGAACTTGATAGAGACAGGTACAGTAGATTAAATAATTTGTGAGGTAGAAGGAATGTATATAGAAAATATTAGTGGTCCTGCTGATTTGAAAAAACTAACTATGGAACAGTGTAAGGATCTAGCAGCAGAGATAAGAGAACTTCTTCTTAGCAGAGCAAGTCAGATAGGTGGACATGTTGGTTCAAATTTAGGTATGGTTGAGGCAACAATAGCTCTTCACTATGTTTTTAATTCTCCTGTAGATAAATTTGTATTTGATGTATCTCATCAATCATATACTCACAAGATTCTTACGGGTAGAAAGTATGGATTTATGGATTCTGCGAGATATTCGGAAGTTAGTGGATATACAAATCCGGAAGAAAGCGAGCATGACCTTTTTCAGGTAGGGCATACGGCGACATCAATTAGTCTGGCCAGTGGATTGGCAAAGGCTAGGGATATTCGTGGAACAAAAGAGAATATTATTGCTGTTATTGGTGATGGATCCATGAGCGGCGGAGAAGCGTTGGAAGGTCTGGACTTCTCAGCGTCAGAGCTTAAGAGTAATTTTATTGTACTTTTTAATGATAATGGCATGTCCATAGCAGATAACCATGGAGGAATTTACAAGAACTTCCATGATCTGAAGAACAAAGATGGAAATGCGGATGATAATATGTTTAAGGCTCTTGGTTATGAGTATATCTTTGTGAAGGATGGTAACGATGTTGAGAGCATGATTGAGGTTTTCAAGAAAGTTAAGGACACGGATCATCCTGTGGTTATACATATGTCCACAATCAAAGGAAAGGGATACGAGCCTGCAGAGAAGGATAAGGAATCATGGCATTGGAGAAAGCCCTTTAATCTTGAAACAGGTGAATTAAAGAGCGATTTTAATGGAGAGCGTTATGATAGGGTGATGCGTGATCATCTGCTTGAGAAGATGGCTGAAGATTCCGAAGTTGTGACTATGATAGCAGCTGTTCCGGATTCTTTGAATTTTACGGCAGAACATAGAAAGAAAGCCGGCAAGCAGTTTGTTGACGTTGGAATAGCTGAAGAACATGCGGTAGCTATGGCAGCAGGACTTGCAAAGAATGGTTGCAAACCGGTATTTGCTACTATGTCTACATTTTTCCAAAGAACTTATGATCAGATATCGCAGGAGCTTTGTATTAATAACTGTCCTGCTACTCTTTTGGTCATAAATGCATCAGTTTATTCTGTTAATGATGTAACTCACATTGGAATCTTTGATATTCCGATGATGTCAAATATTCCTAATTTGGTATATCTCGCTCCTACTAACAAGCAGGAATATCTTGCTATGGTTGACTGGAGTATTGATCAAAAGGATCATCCGGTGGCTATAAGAGCGCCCAGAAACGGTGTATTTTATGCTGAGGGTGATGTGGATAAGGATTATAGTGAGTTAAATAAATACAAGGTTTCAAAGAGTGGAGAATGTATAGCTGTTTTGGCACTCGGTGATTTCTTCCAGATGGGAGAAGAACTTGTCAAATCGATTGAGGAGACATTTGGAATTACAGCAACATTGATTAATCCTAGATATATCACCGGAGTTGATACAGAACTTCTTTCTAAACTGGAAGAAAACCATGACTTGATTATAACTTTGGAAGATGGCGTTGTTGAAGGCGGATGGGGACAAAAGATTGCAAGTTTCTATGGCCCTAGTGATATAAAAGTCATGAATTATGGATTGAGAAAAGAGTTCATAGACAGATATAATCTTAACGAGGTAATGGAGAAAAATCATCTTCGAGTAGATTTGATCATAGAGGATGTAAAGAACCTCAAAATGTTTTAATAGTTATGAAGAAAAGTGAAGATAAAGTTATAGATAACCTTGTCGAAGAGTTACAAAATGAGCTTCAGAATCAGGGCATTGATCCTAGAAATGGCTTACCCGAATCATTGTTTTTGTTGTTATCATCGTTGACACCAATTCCGAATATAGATCTTTTTGTAACGGACTCAAGTGGAAGATTTTTACTTAGTTGGAGAGACGATAAAATTTATGGATCGGGATGGCACATTCCAGGAGGCTGTATACGTATGCTTGAAACTATGGAGCATCGTATACAAATGACAGCAGAGAATGAATTGGGCACAGGGGTTATCTGTAACAACATTCCGGTATTAACTATAGAATCCATTAAAGATGATGATGTTAATGCAGGCAGTAGAGTACGTGCTCATCATATTTGTATACTGTTTAAGTGTGAGTTGCCGGAAGGGTATTCGATTGAAGAATATAATAAGGGCAAAAAGGAAAATGAGTCTGGGTATTTAAAGTGGTTTGATGAGGTACCGGATGATTTTCTGCCGGTGCAGGTGCCATTGTATAAGAAGTATATTGAGAAATGGCTGAGTGATGGTTGTGAATAACATATAGTAGTTTATAATTATTTCAAGACCATATTATAGAAAAAGAAAAGGGGAAATAGCAGTGAAAGTTGTAATTTTAGCAGGTGGTTATGGAACAAGAATTTCAGAGGAGTCACAGTATAAGCCCAAGCCGATGATTGAACTTGGTGAGCAGCCGATTCTCTGGCACATTATGAAGTATTATGCTTCTTATGGCTATGATGAGTTTATTATTCTTGCAGGATATAAGCAGTATGTTATTAAGGAGTATTTTGCAGATTATTTCCTGCATAATTCAGATATTACCTTCGATCTTACATCAAACAACATGACTGTTCATAACAATAATTCCGAGAAGTGGAAGGTAACAGTTGTTGATACAGGTCTTAACACCATGACCGGTGGACGTGTGAAGAGGGTCCAGGAATATATCGGAAATGAGCCGTTCATGCTTACCTATGGTGACGGCGTATGTGATGTTGATCTTGATGCACTTAAGAAGTTCCATGAGGAGCACGGCAAGATTGCAACTATTACTATGGCAAGTATCGCTCAGCAGAAGGGTGTGCTTGATGTCAGCAAAGGTGTCATCAAGTCCTTCCGTGAGAAAGATGACCTTGATGGAGCACTGATCAATGGTGGTTTCATGGTGCTCAATCCTGAGATATTCAATTATCTTGAAGGTGATAAGACTATCCTTGAGCAGGAACCTATGAAGAAGCTTGCAGCCGAAGGCCAGCTAATGGGCTTCAGACACGATGGCTTCTGGCAGTGCATGGATACCCAGAGGGAGAAGCAGAAGCTTGAGGAACTGTGGGAGAGCGGCCAGGCACCTTGGAAGAGATGGTAATAATTACTACATATAAAATCAAAGACTATTAAAAAGGGTCCTGGGAAGGATGGGAAGATAATGGGCAATAGAGACGATTTTGCTGAACATGTGAAGAATGTTCTTAGAGACAGAGTAGGCGGTTTTTGTTCAAATCCATCCTGTCAGGCTCCAACTACTGGACCACATACTGATCCATCCAAGAAGACTTCTATTGGAAAAGCAGCTCATATTACTGCAGCGGCTCCAGGTGGTCCAAGGTATAATCCAGACCTTACACCCAAACAACGATCAAGTGCTGATAATGGAATATGGTTGTGCTCTAATTGTGCAGATCTTATAGACAAAGATGAAGTTTCATATCCAATTGATACTTTATTAACATGGAAGGCTCAAGCTGAGTTGGAGCAAAGGAAGAGATTGCTGAATCCCAACTATAGAGGCGGAAGCACTACTATCAATAATCATGTAGTCATAAATGCAGCACCCAACAATAACGTTATAGTCACAATAAATTTGTGGAAGGAGCTTGGGAAAAATCTTGAGGATTACCAACATGCCTTAGATTATGCGTACGGAGTGTGGGAAGGTAATTTTAAAGATAAGTATCCCAATATTCACAAGTGCGATGATCAGATGTTTAATTTTGAAATTCAGGATTTACAGAATGAGATTGATGCATATGGGGGAAATTTATATAGGGATCAGTTCAGGATTATTAGTAAGGACTTTTCTGACAGTAAGAATGCGTTGGCTGAGACGTTATCAAAATTATCTATAGAAATGACCAAAGATTTATATGACAAAATGGTAGAGTACATGAATTGTATGATGTTCCATTATGAAACTGATGGGATTGGCTTGGTAGATTATTACTGGAGTAGCTTCTTTAGGTGTCTTGATAAAAATTATAAAAGGATGAATGAGTTAAAAAATCATATTGATAGCTTGGTTCGGAAAGAATATAATGCAGCAAAGCAAAAAGCATAATAGACATTGGTACCGGCCATTTCAAAACATGTGAACGGTTGTTTGAAAAGATGGACAGGCGTTTTCTTTTGGGGTAAAACCGCGTAAGATGGGAAGTGATAAATAATTACTTAGCATTTAGCTGAATCAGGATAGTTTAAATATATTTGAAGTTGAATGCTGTTATGATATTCGGTTTTATACCGATATACTAATAGAGGGAATAGTAATAAACTCCACGTTATTGTGGAAGTAATCCTGCAACAAAGTAGTTGGTTTTTAGTTCATAGAGTTAAATTCAACTTTTATAGGAAATAATTATATGTTACGAATTTATTATAATTAAATAAGAGATTTTTAATTGACAAATATACTATTTGTGTTCATAATATAGTTCTCACAGGAGTTTGGTACTCAGAGATGAGCCAATCTCCTACAAAGATACCAAACGGGCTTATGTCTATACGGCATAAGCCCCTTAGATTTTTTAGTCAGGAGTTTTATATGCTTAGAGGAATGATGTTTGTTGACCATATGAATTTTGATATAGCGTTGCAAAACTACTATAAATCAATTGGAAAACAGACGCCAAAGCTCGATTATAGCGTTTTATTTAAAAAAATAGTAATGCATTCTGGGCTCAATGTTGATCTTATTAAAACATATATCTTTATTCCAAAGCCAGACACATTTCTAATGAATGATATAAATCTTAATAAGTATTATAATTGGGCTTCTAAATTATGTAACTCGCCATATATTGATGTGGTAGAAGGAAATTATGTAGCTAGACCAGTCTCGGATAAAAAGATGGATATAACCGACCATGATACTTATTATAAAGTTGAAAAAGGTACGGATGTAAATTTATCCTTATATACTTTGACAAAGGCTTTTTACAATGCCTATGATGTTGCATTTGTAGCGAGTGCAGATACAGATTATTTAAAAGTATATGAAACTATCCAAGACTTGGGGAAACTGGTAAATGTTGTAGCTATTAAAGAACAGAATATTCAGAGAATAAGAGGTAATGTAGATAACATAGTAACACTGGATGATTCTTTCTTTTCAGGATGTATTAGGTGATTTTCAACTTCCTGGAGAAGTAACGCTCAAAGAAAAAACTCCTAGAATGAGTTAATGTGGAAGGCGGAGCAAAATCATCAAAAATTGCTGGAGTACACCCATTTCTGCTATTATCCAAGTTTGATTGTTTGGGGACTAGATGCTACAGTAAAAGTGGTTCTTGTCACTATGAAGAATCTGCAAACAAGGTACGTCAAAGGCTTTGTTAATGGTCGAAGTTTATTCACAAGGAGACTGATTATTCGACGGCATATTCTCTGTGATAATTATTTTATGCGTTGTATTTTTTTTTCGTTAAAGGTATGAGTTTCCTCAATAGTTCCATCGAAAAGAGCAGCATAAATACTTTTGTCTGCTCTTAACTTATATTTCTCCATGGATTTTATACTTGAGTAGCCATCAGCGTTTTTCTTTAAAAAGCAGATTTCGTCATTTCTTAAAATATCAGAAGCATATATACGGGATTCATGGGTAGTAAATATTAGCTGTGTGTTCCTCGTTTCTGCAAGGTTTAAAAAGGTTTCTATCAATTTTACAGTTATAACTGGGTGGAGACAACGATCAAGTTCATCTATGACATATACAGCGTTGTGGTTAGGTGATAAAAGAATTTCTACCAAGTCAAGTAAACGTGCAGTTCCATCAGATTCTTCACTAAGTGAGTAATAAATATTCTCCTTTTCGTGACTAAATTCAATTGTTGTTATGGTAATATTATTATCATCATCGATAAAAAAGTTATAAAATTTTTTTTCGGCTCTTGCAAAAATGCAAGGATTATCGGTGTGGTTTTTTCTTGTGGCATTCTTTTTTTCTAAAGTCGATATGATTTTTGTATAAATATCTTCGGAGATGTCATTTTTTACTACATCGCAAGGTACATGTACAATTTTTAATTGCTTTATTCCGGTATCCAAAGCATTCAAAATATCTGCTATCTCATTAAGGTTTGTATCCTTAAAATATGGGTATCCGGATAATATTGTCTGTGGATAGCTTATAGTTAATTTGGTTTTAAACCATCTGTAAATACTTCTGAGTATCGTTAAATCAGGATTATCTTCGTACATCTTTCCTTTTCCATGATTAATAATATTCAAAAAAAGCATATTTGTATCTTCTAATGAATCGTTGCCATATATGTTTAGTTTGTCAATGGATGATTTAGTCTTGAAAAAATCGCCCACATAAAAAGAGGCATTATCAGTATTTCTTTTAAAAATATAGATTTGTTTTCCGGATCTTTTTGTTTCATACATATATTCATTGGTTATTTTTGCCTCAGACAGAATAATAAAGAAACCATATGTTATTAGTCTTTCTTCTATGAGCAGCTTTATTTCAAAGGCCGTTTCTTTACTTACATTCTCAGGATAGTTTCTGAAATACCAATTAGAAAACCCCCGTGGAAAATCACCTGTGATGCATGACTGCATAAAATTGATAGCATGTAATAAGTTTGACTTTCCGGATGCATTTGGACCGGAAATGGCTTTGCATTTCAGATATTTGTTTCCGTTATGTATGTATAATCTGGAACTATATTTTCTTGCCTTACCAGCAGTCATAGAAAAAGAAACCTTCTCATTAAATGATAGGAAATTAGAAACCGAAAATTCGATTAACATATAATGCACCTCTGGTTGACACTCAAAATGGCTGAATATAATGGATAATTTTATGATAGAATAAACGACTATAACTGTCAAATAGCATCAGATATTTTAAATTAAGTTATAAAATAGTGTGATTAAACGATTTTATCGATATATCCATTGACTTATGCACTTTTTGGAACTATAATCCAATAAAAATTCACTTGGAACTCGGGCAAACGGGTGATAATGGTAGTGAGGGAAAGATAACAGGGGGAATTATATTTATGAAAGAAAATCTTATTGCAGGTACGGTTACAATAAATGCGCGCATAGTATCGTTTGTGGCAG
The DNA here is from genome assembly GCF_000424485.1 of Butyrivibrio sp. WCD2001. Classification (NCBI taxonomy): domain Bacteria; kingdom Bacillati; phylum Bacillota; class Clostridia; order Lachnospirales; family Lachnospiraceae; genus Butyrivibrio; species Butyrivibrio sp. WCD2001. The sequence continues at coordinate 35,003 of NZ_AUJZ01000024.1, forward strand.
ATGGGTATAAATTTACTATGTTGAACGTGGACAATGAATCTCCTATTACAATTAAAGCCGATGATGCGGGGTTTACATGGGGGAGAACATTTGATAATCGACTGATTGCAATCTACATCGGAAAAGAGATTACAATAAGTGTTGTCCGGCACATTAAATGAGTCCTCAATCTTCACTTTAAATGAGGCTGCATAGGGTGTCAGACAAAGGGTTCAGTCAGATTGTTTGACACCTGATTTTCAGATTATATAAATGAAATCATCCCTCACGCACTTTAAATGAGTGAGGGATATAATCCTAACCAAGTTCGCAGTCATTGACTGCCTGCATGACGATGTCGGTTGTAATGAGATCAGCTTTGGCGCTGTCACCTATAAGGAGGCTGGCGTTACAGTACTTGTTTATGAGACGCGGAGTTCCATCAGCTGCGTTGAGTATTGCTTCTATTGCTGCATCATCAAAGATGGTCTGATTACAGC
>NZ_AUJZ01000025.1:0-32417 GCF_000424485.1 Butyrivibrio sp. WCD2001
TCCTTCCTATAATTTCAAGCTCAAATTTCAGTATTTATGAGCTTTTTGTTTGTTGATATACCTCTTTAACAGGAGCCAGAGGTGATGAATAGTCATATATCATATACTGAATAGCTGATTGAAGGTAGCACTAATAAAGCATCCCTTTGTTTGCTCTATAAAGGCTATTTTCCCTTTGATCAACCATGATGGTGAACCTTCCGTGTCTAAAGGGATCGTGTCCCAACTTCCTTCGTCCCACCTATTCATACACCAAGTGCCAGCAAAGCTTTCAAACAGGGTCTATGCCCTATGGAGAGAACTCCCGCCAGCTACAGCTCTTGTTTGTCTTTGGTACTTACTAACTGACCTATTATGTCTTGAATGGTACCGGCAAACGGTGGACGCAATCCATCAAAGACATATGTTGGTAGTTTTTGTAGGAGATTCCCCCTACTGTTAATGGGTTACCATCCGGAACCCTGCTCAGCTATCGAACTGTATTCAACAGCTCGGCAGGATTCCGGAAATGTGATTCTTACTTATGCAGCTACTATCTCAGCATTCTCAAATCTCTTGATATCATCAAGCATCTTTTGAGGGTCATAAGTAACGCCTTTCTTGAGGATTGCATATATAATCCTCAGAAGCTTACACGCTATGACTATCAGCGACTGCATCTTCTTTAGCGGATTCTTGGGCCGTGTAGTGTAGTACTCATGTATCAACTGGAATTCTTCAGCATGAGCCACAACTGATTTAGCTCCTTGGAACAGCCAGGTTCGCAGTTCTTTGCGTCCTCTGTGGCTTATCTTTGTTTCGCCATTATGCTTGCCCGAACTGCATGCAACAAGGTTTAATCCACTTAGTTTCTGTATTTCCTTAACATCGTCAAATCTATCAATATCCCCCATTGAAGATATGATCCCTGCAACTATGTTCTGACCCAGACCAGATATTTCAAGAATGTTTTCAGCGTGTGGTATTTCCATACACTTCGTATTTATAGCTGCCTCTATTGTGGTCAGCTTTTCATCTAGAGAGAGCATTTCTTCCACAAACCATCTGACAGCTTCTCTGTCGTATTCTGCGCCTTCATTTCTTCCCACGCTTGTACTGGCATATCTGAATAGTTCAGCTGCCCTGCTATAGCCGCGTCCTCTTAGCTTAGCATTGTGCCAAATCTCTCTTATGCCATCTTCACCCAATGCAACTATGTCCTTTGGAAATGGTGCAATCTTTAATACTTCTAAAGCAAAACTTCCATCCACTCTTCCAAATGCGTCCTTATATTCAGGAAAGTGTATTTTCATTAGCCTGTGCATCCTGTTTGCACAACGGATCCTATTCTCGGTAAGCTGACTCCTTAGAAGCGAGAGACTACGCAGATCTGCGTATATGCCCTCTGGAAGATATGGCATACCATAGTTTCCGTTCATTACCAGATTTGCTATTACTTTGGGATCTTTTCTGTCATCCTTTAACTGGCTGTTGTCTTCAACCTCCTTTGTCTGCTTGACTGCATATGGATTTACCTGTACAACACTGATACCATTGCTTATAAGCCATGTCGCTATACAGAACCAGTAATGACCTGTAGGCTCAAGTCCTAATACTATCTGCTTTTTGCCATTTACTGCAGCAAGCTCAACCATCCATGCCTTTGCAGCTTCAAATCCTTCTTCATTATTCGTGAATGAAAATGGTTTTTTGCTGAGTTCTCTGCCTCGTATATCTATAGCTCTCAGATAATGAGTTTCACTGCCTATATCGCATCCTACTATAAGCATGTCCTCCGATATAAAAGAGAGCTTGGCATTCTTATCAAACTTTCCTGATGCTTCCAGATCATGCCAGGTCTTAGCCTGCATTGTCTTGAGAAGATCATCGATTCTTGACTGTCTTTCTTCGGCTGATAAAGTGTTTATCACCGAGAAAGCTTTGTTTACTTGATTTTTGTTTTCATTTGCTTTAGCATTCATGTAAGATACCTCTTGTAGTTTTGGATTATTACCAACTGCCAGGTCAGTAACAATCCAACTTTACTTGAGGTATTCTTTTTAGGTCAATCCCTGTTTAAATCATACAGGAAGCTTTTAAATTACCTACAGTTATCTTATTCAGTGTTACAGATCTGATATAGCTCTTTTCCCTGTGACCTGCAGACATTGCAAATGCAAAAAGAACTGACTTCTCCGATAGTGCTTTTGTGAGTTCGTCTGTCTTGAGATTGTTCCCAACAAATACTATGTTCTTGGAGCCATTGTTATTTAGATCCTCAACAACACTGTCCACCTGGGTATATCTGACCACTACAAAAATAACGTCGTATATATCATCTGATTTCAGTTCATTGATCACAGGTATCTTCACATTGATCTTCCTGCCAAAATAGTGATGTATACTGAGACCATTTCGTTTTATCTCTTCATACCATTTGCCGCGAGCAAGGAGTGTTACCTCTTTACCCTGCCTGTATAGGCTGTTCGCAAGGTTCCCCCCTAGTACTCCTGCACCATATACAAGTATTCTCATTTCATTCTCCTCTTTTTATATCCACACGCCTCGGAAACCACGGAATGCATCTGTTCACATTTTTCTTATACTCTGCGTATTCTTCTCCGTATAAATCCAGGAGCCACTTTTCTTCTGTGTTGATCAAAGCTATTGTCATGATCAACCAATCGATAATCGGGAAAAGGAGTAGCCATACATTGTGCCACATCAAGGTTATTCCTGATAAAGCAATCCACCAACCGCTGTACATGGGATTTCTTACCCAGGAATATATTCCCTTGGTTTGAAGTCTGTTCTCCGTTATCGAGTCATCCATATCCGAGCGAAGCGCACCTATGTACCAAACAGCTGCTCCTAACACAATGAGCAATGCACCAACAATACGAAATATGAGAATCCATGGTTCATACAAAATTCCTATCTCAAAGACATAGCTAAATAGGATAATCCCCACAACATTTACCATGGCAATTCCATAGATTATATATGGTCCAACTCCAAATAAAGGTAGCTTTTGTCCTTCTTTCATGTAGTTCTTTAACATTTTCGTATTACCTCGTCATGGCATGATGGCCCGTCTGACAGATCCGAGTGCCTAATAAACTCCACATGCCTTGTAAGCCCGGAATAGGCTTTTATCTTTTTATTCATCTTCATGTCCTATAAAACAAAACCACTACAATTCCCGCCACAATAACTCTGTCATAAAAATCCTGCGTTTTTTCTGCATGATTTCCCTTGTTGTCAGTCCTATCTCAAAAGCCCTCTCCTGCACCGGTTTTGGATAGAAATACAAACCATCAATAGCACCGCCTCTTACTGCGTACTTAACCATTACAGTGAACAATAAGCAATATAAAATCAGCTGGATCATAATAATCACCACAGCCACCTCACCCAAACGTAATCTTTATGATCTGCATTTTAACCAGGCTATCACAGAACTTGATCATAAGCTTATGAAAGAAACCGACTTCGTTATAGATATCTCTGTATCCCCTCATGTAACTCCGCGCAGTTACAGATGCGAAATTACTACTCCACGCTTCTATTTCAGATTTATCTTCAATAGAGAAAAACGCATTCACATCCGATATTCCCGCTTCCTTCAGCCATGTCTTAGTCATCATCTTTGCACCGCGCCGGTTACAGGAATCGAATACAATAACCGCACCGGGAAATCTTTTCGCCATCTTTTGGAACAACTCTCTTACAGCTTCAGTCTTAAAATAATAGAAAACACCTGATGCAAAGAAAACAACACCATGCGACGGATTTATTTCATCCATCCAGCAATCATCATTAAGATCGTATCCTAGATTATTCTCCCTCTCTCCTGCAGGAAGGATCTCATTCCTGACCTTTATCACATCAGGCATATCTATGTTGTAACCCTTACAAGTTCCGTTATCACATTTTCTGAACGTATCATCCAATCCGCACCCAAGATTTACGATCGCTGCATCCGGATGTTTCTTTAGATAATCCTTTACCTCCCATGCAAGATCATACTGCCTCTGAGCAACTTCAAGTGCGCCAAACAGTCCTACTGTGCTCTCCATCTTCTTGCCCTTTTCTTCAAAATCATAATCCAGCATAGAGCAAATACGCTCTGCCTCAGGATCCTTAAATAAATCTGGAAAATGTTCCGAGCATACTTTTCTTCCAAACAGCGGTATAATCAGTGTTTCCTGTACAGTGTTTTTCTCAATATGATACATATATCTTAACCTCTGTTTCCGACAATCCTCTCATCTTAATCATTTTTTCAGTCCCCCAGCAAATCACCAGATAAAAAACTTTAATATCCCATAAATAATCCCCGAAAATACAATTGCCATTATCGCTGTATATACGCATCCTATAAGGAATCCCTTAAAATGGAACATATAGTCTTTATATCCCTTACAGCCTTCTGTTCCCTCAATAACCACAATCTTAGGTGTGATTAAACATACAAGAATCCAGTCCATGACAAGAAGATCTATAGCATTCCATGTCATACCTAAGATAAAAATGTAAATAAGTACCATGAGGAAAGGTGTCTGAGCAGAGGCAAATTTTGTCAGTCCAAATGCCAGCAGTGATCCAAATATCACAAGACATATGATTCCACACACAAGTTTTGCCTGCTTTTTCTGTTTATCTGTAGGTTCAGGAAGTGTCGCTGCCTCTTTAATATCTTCAGGATAATCATGAAGTAACTCCCACGGATACCATTTGAGAACAACAAATATATATCCTATCCACAAAACAGACCACATAAGTCCTGCTATAATCGCATTCATATAGCCTCCACTCCTAGTTTAGAAACATCTCCCTGTTGGACCTTACAACGTCCTTTCTTGATCATATCCGTATTGTATGCTGTCGCCTTTTCAACCGAAACATCAGAATAATCAATGGCTGTCAGCTTTGATGCAGGATACTTCTCCATAAGTGCGTGCGCATTTCTTCCTCCGCCGCAACCAACTTCAAGAATTTCTTCCGGTGCAATGGTCTTAAGATGTGCCATGCCCCAGTCTGCCATCTTGGCATGACCGCTGTTCATACCGTTAACCATCATCTGTCCTAGAAAGCCTTCAGGTTTTCTTGTCTGACTAACAAAATTTTTATAAAGTCCCATATTTATTTCCTCCCCATAAGAATTGCTGAGCCTGTAAGTCCCATCCATGTGGACTCCCACTTGTTCATGAACATGCCATTTGTTGTATCAATAAGTCTAACGTCTTCGTATCCCATAGTCTTAAGCTTCTCTACAAAGCTCTCCATATCTCCGTATTTGGATTTAGACATAATATCGTGAATAGCAAAAGTGCCGCCTTTCTTAAGTGTTCTTAATGTTTCAAGAAGGATTGCCTGCCTGTCCTTACTTGGAATGTTGTGATATACATAATTACTTGTCACTGCGTCAAATGACTCGTCATTGAAATCCAGCTTACAGGCATCTCCCTGCTGAAAGGATGTATTATTTACGCCTTCGGCTACGGAATTACTTTCGCAAAGATTTTTGCTGAAGGATGCATACTCTTTTCCCCATCTGTCTATGCCAATGATCTGGGCTCCCGGATTTTTCTTGGCACAGGCAATACTCAGAGCGCCGCTTCCACATCCGACATCAAGGCATTTACCTCCGTCAGGAATCTTAACGTATGACGATACTCCTTCAATGATATGCCTGGACATTTGTCTTGTTCCATTATAGGAAAAAGCCTTGTACATAAGGAACATCCATAATGTCCCCAGCGCAGACAACACCATCAGCACCAGAAATACTATTCCCAGAACTGACTTAATCCCCAAAATCATAGCTATCACAAGCAACACACATGTTACAGCCAATGTCCCTAATACCATTCCTTTTGGTACCCAATTCTTATAATCAGCTTTCATATCATCCTCCTTTATTCATGTTAGCATTTGCTAACTATGAACCATAGCACTACGCTTCCTTGATGTCCACACTCCTACTATTTCCGTTACTCCATACTTTTCCCTTTGAATATCTTAATGATAACACTTCTCGTTAGTTATTGCTAACTTTTCTCAGAAAATATTTAGATCGCTCATCTTATATAGTATTATCTGCTGCAAAACCGATAATGCATAGTATCAGCAGTACGCATTGGGTGACAAATTCTACCGCAATCACAAATATTTATACTTGCGGTAGTGGTGTTTTTAATCCATATACTGCCACAATATATAAAAATCATGTTTGCAGCAGTAATTTGTACATGTAATTATCTGCCTCAAAAGAGAAATATTGATAATGTGGCAGAATTATGATGCCACAATTGACTGCCTCAAACTTCCAGAATTGTAATTGCGGTAGAAGATTTATCCACATATAACTGCCGCAACTTCCCAAAAAAGAAATCGCGGCAGTTACTTGATGCAAAAATAGTCTGTGTCAAAAACGCTTCATACGCTTCATATAATCACTGCATGGAATCGTTACATATAAGTTCAGCTGGTGTATCGCGAAGAGCGTTCTTGCATCTGAAATATAGATCAGCACCTACACGAAACCATACGCTTGGATGATCTTGCAAATTCCATAAAACTTAACAACAACTATCTCTCAACTCTATTCAAAAAAGAAACAGGCTATACTGTGTCAGAGTACATCCTGTTCCGTAAGCTTGAAGTTGCAGAAAACATGCTGCGTTTTTCAGACTACTCCTGCGCTGAAATAGGCAGTTTTCTTGCATTTAATTCCCAGAGCTATTTCACACAGTGCTTCAGGGAAAAGAATGGCTGCACTCCCGCGGTGTTCAGAAAGGAACATTACAACAAGCATATACAGGGAAGGCATACCTTGCATCAAAGTGCTGAACTCACCTTGTATTCTGAAAAATGTATCAGATTTATCGTAAAAAATTATAAATATGCCTCCTTAAGCAAAGGGAGAGTTTATACTATTCTCATGTACAAAAATGCTGAAAATCAAAAAGAAGATTTTGGAATTAAGAAGGTTATGATTAGGAATTTTATGACTTATTTTAGAAAAAGCTTTTTGCGTCTTATACCACTGTTTCTATTGACTGTTTTTCTGTGTGCCTGCAGAGCATCGGCTGATCCAAATGAGGATCTAAAGCAAGAATATAGTAAATGGCAGAAAACTCTTGACGAGAAATGGAGCATATTTAACAAAGTGGAGACTGACAGTGACTGGTTTTCTGTATACGAGTTACCGTCAGATGTCTATGCTTTTTTTGAAATACCCTATGAGCAGGATGTCTGCAGCTTTTTGATTCTCGGAAAAGAAAAAGCACTGCTTTTGGATATCGGACTAGGAATTGAAAAAATACGTCCTCTTGTGGAAGAACTAACAGATCTTCCCATAATAGTAGTGAATTCACACGATCATTTCGATCATATCGGGGGAAACGCAGAGTTTGATGAAGTATGGTGCTATGATATTGATACTGCCGTCCAACACCTGTCGAATGGCCCAACCGAAGAGGTAGATGATGTCCTGATCTACAAAATGGATAGCGACATCAGCGTAATGCTACAGAAAAAGAGCCTTGATCTAAAAATCCCAGCCCCTTAAACAAATCGTAGGGCTGGGATTATTTTTATTTACTTTGGGCTGGGATTATTTTTATTTGCTCCACTCGACAAGCTTGCCGTCTTTTATTGTTACATCGAGCTTATCTCCCGGTTTTAATTCTTTCCAAGTGGACTCATCTATCGTGTATTCTTCAGTCTTTTTCTTACTTTTTCCAAATGACTTATAATTCAGTTCACCGCTCATCGTATACTTTGATGACCTTCCGGCTTCTCTTTCCTTGTCAGTGAGATTGAGAGTTGGCCAGTAGGGATTCTTGTCAGTTCCCGTGGTCGTCTCGGTTCGTTCATCAACCCACCTGTCTATATCATAATAGTATTTCGTATCATAGATGGGTTCCTGCCTGTAAACGGGTTCCTCCTCCGTGTAATACTCAGTCGTATAATCCGGAACGTAATTGTTATGCTCTGTAAAAGTTCCGTCTCCGTTATCCGAATAGCTTGTCTCGTAATGCCCTCCGTCCTGAACCTGCCGTGATTTTGTCACTGTTTCATAGTGGTCAAGCACCGACTCATAGCTTCGGATTTCCCAGTTCGTATAGGCAAGTCTTGCATCGCTTGGAAGATTCCAGTCCGACTCCCGGAAAGTTTTGTTTTCCTCGATATCAATGGAGTTTTCCCAGGTCAGGGTCTTTACATCAAAGGTATAATTTTTCGGTCTCGAAACTATACTGTTTATCAGGATTATAATGAGAATAGCGATTGCGATAATCCCGATTAAGCGGAATCTTGAGAACGATCCTTTGTTTCCCGGCGCAGAAGTCGTGTTGTTCTGAGTACTGCTTGGCTTTACTTCGGGCTTTGGTTTTTTCAGTGAAAAGTAATCATCTTTGCTGTCGCTCTTCGGCGATCCACAGTTTTCACAGGTAGTTCTTTCCGCAGTGTTAAGCGCTCCGCAGTATTCACAGTACCAGTCTGCTCCCGTAACCTTGTGTCCCGGAACATATTCCACCGGCCCGGACTTCATGTAAAACTTGGTCTCTTTTCCCCTCTGTCTTCCACAATTCGGACAGTCATAAGTTTTTCCGGGTATTCCTGTACTTCCACAGGACGGACAGTCCCAGTAGCCCATTACAATCTTATCTTCCATTCGAAATTTTCCTCCAAGGTCGTGCTCTATTATATTATGAAAAAATATAGAATTTCACTCCTCCTTTAACGAGTATAGAATATACAAGCGCCTTTTAGAATAGTTAATATTGTAAAATAGAACTGCTTATTTTGTTATATTTTGTCAGCCTGCTTTATTGTGGTCTGGGATTTACCCTGACAATAAATTCTTCATGATTAACCTGATTTGTTGTCTCGAAAATTCTCTCGAACAACAAATCAGGTAGATTGTAGTTGATTTGTTGTGCCTGCATTTTTTTCATGCAACAAATCATCTTGTTTTATATTGTATTGTTGTTCCAATCATTTTATCATGCAACAATGTAGCTATATTCATAACAATTTGTTGTCTCGCCATTTTTTCCGTACAACAAATCAGACCGAAATTGCCTGTTTTATTGTGACACCCCTTAAACAAGTGAAAACCACAAACATAATAGAGGGCAAATAGGTCAAGGCATAACATTGTCGATTTTGAGAGTCATCTGGTTGATTCGTTTCCCAAACAAAAAACTCCGCACCGGCCATAACCGATGCGGAGTTCGCATATAAGGAAAGTATTATCTATTTACACCATAAGGTGTAATGGTCTTAGTATCACTCCTTTACGCCACCGATTGTAAGACCGGTAACGAAGTACCTCTGAAGGAAAGGATACAGAAGTACGATAGGAAGCATTGTTGCAACTGTAACTGCTGCACGGATTGTGATAGGTGTAATGGTGTTGGCACCATTCTTAGCACTATCTGCACTACCACTCTGCTGCATTACTGATGACAGCAACTTCATCAACTCATACTGAAGTGTGGTGTATTCTGTCTTCATACGGTTGTACAGCATTGCATCGAACCATGAGTTCCACTGCCATACCGCAATGAACAGAGCAACTGTTGCGTAAACGGGCTTACTTAAAGGAGAAATGATATCCTTGAAGATTGTCCAGTATCCTGCACCATCAAGCTGTGCGGATTCTTCCAAACTTTCCGGAATTCCTTCCATGTAAGTTCTCATAACCAGCATATTGAAAGCACTGATCATGCCGGGAACCCAGTATACATGGAATGTTCCTGTAAGTCCAAGATTCTTGTAAAGGAGGAATGTAGGAATCATACCACCGTTTACATACATTGTGATAACCCAGAAAAGTGAAAGCTGGGACTTAAATAAAAATCTCTTTCTACTTACTACAAATGCAAGAAGTGCATTTGCAAAAAGTGAAGTGAGTGTTGCAATTACGGTTCTTAATACTGTTACTCTGGCACCTGTCCAAATGTTCTGCATGGCAAATACTGTATTATAGTTTTTCATTGTAAACTTACGAGGCCACAAGTAGATACCGCCTCTTACAGCATCAATACCATCATTAAATGAAAGTGCAACCGTATTGAGTACAGGGTAAAGTGTTATTACTACAAAAAGGAAAAGGAACACTACGACAAATATCTCAAATATGACGTCACTCACCGGTCTTCTTACTTTATACTCTTTTTCGTTCATCGCTTTGCTCCTCCCTTAGAATAATCTCTGCTCGCTGTATTTCTTAGCAATAGCGTTGGCAATAACGATGATTGCAATACTTACAGCACTCTTAAACAAACCAGCAGCAGTACCAAGAGAGTAATCGTTCTGCGAAATACCCCATTTCAGTACATAGATATCGATAGTCTGTGATACAGACTGTACAAGTCCGTTACCAAGCAGGTACTGTACTTCGAAACCTGCATTAAGTACGTTACCGACATTCATAAGAAGAAGAATCATGAATGTGGGCTTTATACCCGGGAAAGTAATATATCTGATCTTTTGTAATCTGTCTGCTCCATCGATGGATGCTGCTTCATATAAAGCAGGATCTATAGCTGTGATGGCTGCAAGATAGATTATTGCGTTCCATCCCGTCTCCTTCCAACAGTTTGCAAATGCAACTATCGGCCAGAAATAACCGGGGTGCGCAAAAAAGTTGATTGCCTGTTTAATAAATCCAAATCTCATCAGCAGGTCATTAATAATACCGGTTGATGACAAAGATACATGGAGAATACTGGTAACAACAATCCATGATAAGAAGTGCGGAAGGTAGGATATTGTCTGAATAGGTTTCTTTATCCATCCTCTTCTTACTTCATTTAAGACAATTGCAAAAAGCACTGCCATTATCGTTGTTGTTACAAGGTTGATCACACCCATTGCAAAGGTATTTCTTATAACCTTAATAAATACTTCATCTTCAAATAGGAACTTAAACTTCGCAAGTCCTACGAAGGTAGATCCCAAAAATCCTTTTTTAGGCTTGTAATTCTCAAAAGCCATAATCCAGCCTGCTAAAGGCAGGTAGTAGAATATAATACCGTACAGCACAACAAAGAATGACACACCCAGAAGAAATTTCTGACGTTTCAATTCTTTAATTGTGATCTTCTTGTCCTTTTTCATATTTTCATTTCGAGCCATAAGACACTCCTCATTAGGTTTTCTGCAAGAACTATATCTCTTTTTTTCTTAAGAAAAAGGCAGTAAACATTATATGAATCGCGTTTACCGCCTTTTCCTCTTTTTATAATATTCTCTTAGTAAAAATATCTAGCTTTTTATTACTTGAATGTATCAAGAATTTCCTGCATCTCGCCAAGGAAGTCCTCAGGCTTGCATGCATTGTAAGCATCCATGTAATCTGACCATCCCTTTTCGAAATCGTCAGCCATAACTACCTTAGGAAGCCACTCATGCTTAACTTCACCCATCTTAGCCCAAGCTACACCACCGGGTGTCTCAGTTGTGAAGTTGTTAGAGTATGAGTACATCGGGAACCAAGGTCCGTTTGTCTCCTGTACAGAACCGATCAGCTGAGGATATGTTGTTGCACCATAAGCATCGAAGCATGCCTTAAGAGGCTCAGCCATATCATACATGAATTCGGAGGGCTGCTCTTCAGGCTTGTTAGCATTCTTTCCATCATCAGATGTACCATGCCACTGAGGGAAGTATGAATACTGACATCTGTGTGAAGCCTGATATGATGTGTCTGCCCAGTTCTTTCTCTGCTCATCTGTGCGGTAGTATAATCCGTCGTCGTCTACTTCATAGTCAACGCCCTTAACACCCCAGAATCTGAGATCATGGAGTTCCTGGTCCATTGCACAATCTACAAGGAACTTGAAGGCCTTATCAGGATCCTTACAATCTGTTGTAATAGCGATACCTGAAGCCTGGTTAACTGTGTCATCATATGTATGCCATCTGTTCTCCATGCCGGGCTTTGTTGTAAGTCCAAGCGGAACATAGTTGCAGCCCTTAGCATCAAGGCCTGTCTGCTTGTAAGAATCGTTAACGTTGTTAGCGAAATCCCACCACTGGTCAACCATACCAAGAACACGACCAGTTGAAAGCTTAGCAATATACTCATCATATGTCTGAGTGAAGGACTCAGGATCTATCATGCCCTTCTTGTACTCTTCGTTGAGCTTCTTGAAGTATGCGATAGTATCCTCAGATGTGTTGTAATCCTTGATTGTCATGTCTGTCTTGTCAACGATTACAGAACCGTCATTGGGATATCCTGCAAGGAACTGACCTGCGTTCTCAAGGCAGAAGTATCTCCAGTCTTCGCAAAGGATTGTGTAAGCAATGTTCTCTGTACCATCTTCCATTGTAGGATTAGCTGCAATGTAATCCTCAAGGAGCTGGAAGTACTGATCAAGTGTCTCGATCTTCGGGTATCCTGCCCACTCAAGAACTCTTACCTGAATCCAGAATGCTTCGTCATTATGAGTTGTTGTCTTTGTTTCGCCCTTTGTATTTCCGAAAGGATTGATCCAGTAGATGTGTCCATCAGGCTGACGGAACTTCTCCCACTCTTCCTCTGTGAACCACTTCTCCTTGAATTCAGGATACTGGTCGATGTAATCATCAAGGGGAATGAGTGCATCTGCATCGATCAAAAGATTCATTTCATCGGAATCGATGAAATCAGGATACTCACCACCTGCAATAAGTGTACCTGTAGCCTCGGAAGCTGTCTGGCCTGTAAGCCATGTTTCCTTAACCTTTACACCATACTTGTCAGCGATCATCTGAGCAATTTCATTGTCATCATTGATCTCTGAACCGGGCATTGTGATGAACATTGTGAAGTCTGTAACCTCACCGTCAGATGTTGCACTGCCTGCATCTTCGCTGCCTGCGTCTGCACTGCCTGCATCTTCGCTACCAGCTTCTGAACCAGACTCTGTAGCTGTGCCTGCATCAGTTGTTGTACCTGCATCATTGCCGCCGTTAGAGCCGCAACCAGCAAGTGTAGCACCGAGCATGCATGTTGCCATCAAAATGCTAACCACTTTCTTTTTCATACTAGAAATCCTCCTTTTCTTAATGATTAGCATTTTACAAAAATACGGTTTTAAGTTCATGGGATAAATTATTAATAAAACCCCGAAAAATTATTGTTCCTGTTTTCTATATTTTGCCGGGGTACAACCCTTGGCCTCGATAAATTTATTAACAAAGTAGTCTACATCGCGGTATCCGACCTTTTCAGCCACCTGATAAATCTTTAAATCAGTCTTTCGAAGAAGGAGCGATGCCTCATCTATCCTCTTCTGATTGAGGTAATCCTTGAAGGAACATTTATATCTTTTTCTGAAAAGCTGCCCCAGATACGCACTGTTAACATAATATTTTTCACTGAGCTCTTTTAATGTGAGGTTACTTGCATAGTTCTCCCTAACCTCATTTTCAATATCCGCCAAAACACCCTTGGATACGTTTTTGCGCAGCTGCGCAAGATAATCACCGTATTCACAGGACATTCTGTACAGATGGCTTTTACTTCCGCGGCTTATACCTTCCTCGAAACTGCTCTCTGAAATAAGGCGCAGAATCTCCTCCTGGTTAACATCGCTGTCCTGCTCACTGGCTATATGAATGAGCTGGAAAAGAAGATAGTTGATATTGAGATTCATGGTTTTCCCGGTTATTCCGGTCTTTAACATTTCTTCGTGGAACTCGTCTACCCGCTGTCTTATCTGAATTTTCTCATTAAGTTCAATTGCTGCTATGAGATTATCGAGCTGTTTTTTACAAAGAGTTATTCCGTTGTCGCGGATCTGATACTCCTCCTCATAGAAGTAGATGTCTCTGCTCTCGCGAAATCCCTGCAGTGAATGAAGCATGCGCACCGTTGTGTATGATTTTGATATAGCTTCAATTCCGCGCACCATCTTGCCGACAAGCATTGTTATGGGAAAATCGCATACTCTCTCGATTCGTCCGAGCATCTCTCGCAGGTAACTTTCAGGTGAAAGATTCTGATCCTTTGCAAGCGCTTCATGGAACAAGAATCCTATATCATAGATCTTCTCTTCACCAAAAGCATCCTTAATTACAAGTTCTGAATTTGCCTTCATATCCTCCTGAGTCACCAAAAGAAGCTTATCAAGGAAAGCTGCTTTTTCCTCATCGGATACCTCTTCCTGATCGAGACTGGGCGAAAGTTCAATTCCGACATAGCACATATCCTCATTTTCCGGCAGATGCTTTTTCAGATATCCGATATTATCATTGCTGTACCTGCCCATGAGCGCAGCCTTAAGATTCTGGTCAAAAAAGGCCTTCTCTCTCTCCATACTTCGTCTTTGCGCAAAAACCTTGTCAGCCTTGCTCGCAGCGACCTTCCTAAGGACCTTCAATATGGCATCCTTCTCAACCGGTTTTAATATGTACTCCGCGCAGTCGTAGTGAAGCGCCTTCTGCGCATAGGAAAATTCGGCATAGCCGCTAAGTATCACAAAATATATGTCGGGATAGCGCTCCCTGACATTCGCAAGGAGCTCTAAGCCGTCCATTTCAGGCATCTTGATATCGGAAATAATAAGATCAATATTTGTAGTCTTTATGAGATCAAGCGCATCCTGACCATTCGAAGCGGTATAGACTTCATATCCCTCGTCCTCGTAATTCAGAAGGACCTTAAGTCCCTGCAATATAAACGGCTCGTCATCCACCAGTAACAAATTAAGCATAAAACGTAAATCCTCTCGTTAATTGTCAGCTTATAAGCTTATCTATCGGAATCGCAATTGAAACGATTGTGCCAACACTCTCCTCGGACTCAAGCTCGAATTCCACAGTGTTATCGGTCATCATCTTAAGTCTAAGGCACGCATTGACAATGCCGACTCTTCCCGGCTCATTCAAAAGTTCCATATCGGCATCTCTCATCTTATGAAGAAGAGTCTCCGTCTCCTCAGCGGACATTCCGCTTCCGGTATCCTCTATTTCGATAATGAGCTTCTCATCCTTTTTGAATATGCGGACAAAAATCCATCCGTTTTTATTCTTGTTTTCAATACCGTGAATGCAGGCATTTTCAACAAAAGTAACAAGAGTAAGCTTCGGTATCAGATAAGCTCTGCAGTCATCATCCGCCTCAATTGAGTACGAAAGCCTGTCTCCGAATCTGTACTTCTGAAGCCCAAGGTAGTTCTCCGCAAAGGACAATTCCTTTTCTATCGAAATGTTGTCTTCGTTCCACTCGGTGTACTGGCGCTGAAGCTTTGCCAGTTTTTCAACCATCTCCGCTGTTTCGGTCTCCTGCTTAATAATGCTGTGCATGCGAATACTCTCAAGAGCATTGAAAAGAAAGTGCGGATTGATCTGGCTGTGCAGCGCATGTAGCTCCGCATGCTGCCTCGTCACAATCATCTCCTGCTCTCTGAGCCTGTAGGAATATACAAATCGGCTGATCCTCGAAATCACGAAAATCGGAAGCAGTATATTGATGATAACAAGAAATAAAAGCTGCATTCCCCATCTGCTTATCCACATCTGTCCCATTCCGTTTTTATTTGCAACACGGATTGTGAGCTGCTGGTTAAACGCCTGGAACTCCTTGACATAGCCGATATTTTCAAGGGTCTTTATGCTCTCGTACGGTTTTCCCACATTTATCTCGCTCTTATTGGACATGAGGATTTTTTCATCGTCACAGACATAGACGTCCAGATCGTAATTTGTATTCTGTAGAAGCTTGCTCAAATAGCTGTAATCAATATTTACAAGGAGAAGATTCCTGGATCTGTGATCGTACATATCCAGTATCTCATAGAAATAAACTCTTCTCTCATCCTCCCTGACGCTGGTGATCGCTCCGCCATAGTCAAACATGAGTCCGAGCTTTCTGCCGCTCGCCATTATATATTCATACCAGCTTTGCCCCTCGGCTGTCTCCAGTCTCTGGAACTGCGCTCCGTTAATAATACTGTCATTGTCCACATAGAATGTGTAGGATATATTGTTTGCCCCATCCACCATGTCGATAAGAGTATCCTCGAAAAATGAGTAATACGCTTCATAGTATTCAAGTCCCGACTGGTAATGGCGGTCGATGAAATCATAGATGTATTTATTTGTATAAACACTCTGAGTCAACTTATCCGCGCTATCCAGCTCATTCGCCAGCGTGTACTGGATTGCGCTTGCGGCATTTTCCATCTCATGAATTCTTTCTCTCTTTTCAGATCTCACGATGGCTCCGAGAGCCGCCACGTCCATGATCAGCAGCGGTATTATAGCCACGATTATGTATAAAAATAGAACTCTGTTTTTCATTGTATTCCCTGCAGATATTGATTTTTGATTTATTTTTTACAGTACTTCACTTAACAAATTCTTTAGAAAACTTTTAGCTTTCCATACGTTGTTAACTTTTATATTAATAGCATACAATTAATTATCAATTCTTTATTATATGCACTCACTTCTCAATATTATACGGGGGTATATTACTATGAGCAAGGTTCGAAACACAAACAAAAAAACGGGCAGTAAAGGAAATTTCTTTCAATCGGTAAAAGGTAAGATACTTTTCATGGGTGTCCTTGGAATAGCGGCAGCTCTTATAATCGGTGTTGTCGGTGCTACATCAATAAATAAGAACGCTCAGAATAGTGAAATTGTATCTCTTGTGGATGAAGTAAACGTACTTCAGGCGCAGAATCTGGCTAATGATGCGCTTTACCAATATTATGTTGATGAAAATTACCTGGATGCCACTCTCACCAATCTTGATGAAATGGGTCAAAAAAGCGGAAAACTGCAAACTATAGCAGGTCCCGGGTACCAGGAATCCATCTCAGCCATTATCAGCAATGTAGATAAGAGTAAATCTAACTATAACGAATTAAAGAAAATCCATTCCTCCCGCGGCTATGAATCTTCAGCGGGAAAATATCAGGAATATACAAAATCCAGCCAGGACCTTGCGGACAGTTTTACAAGTCTTGTCAACAACAACGACTGGATTGAAATACACTGGATTGATGCCACTTTCGGTGAAGGCGGAAGCTCTGTGTCAGTCGACGGTAAAAACTATACCAAAATGATTTACAAGTATGCTCTGCCTGAGGCAGGAAAGCGTAACAATCTGATTTTCCGTGTCGGTGGAACCTTTACATATAAAGGCGCTTACTATATCAAAAGCATCAAGCTTATGAACGGCTCCGAGGAGCTCCCTCTTGATCTGTCACAGATGGAGATCGCTGAGATGTCGGGGGATGGTCTTGAAAGCGCAGAACTCGCTGATTTCGGCGGTGAAACAGCAATTAAGGTAAACGCTAAATACGATGAAGCAAATGCTACCTGGGAAGAAGTTTCAACAGCTATTTCCGTCGTCGACTATGATATGGAAAACTACCCCGACCTTTATTATGAGCTTTACATCGATCCTTCCATAATTACTCCCGGTGTCGCCTACAAATACGGCGGCGCTATTTCAGGCATCTATGGCTTTGCTTCCGAGCTTGAAAACCTCGACAGCATGGTGGCTACTTACAGTAAGCTTGTAGTTGAGGGAAAAGATGTTTCCGGAAATCTTTCGGATATCGAAGCTCTTATGGCAGAGATAGAGGAAAATATTCCGAAATATACGACAGATCCTTCTCTGGCGGAAATATCTCAAGGATTTCTTAATTCGAAAAAGGCTCTGTTCGAGGAGCTAAAGACAACCGACCAACAGACACTTGCCCTTAAGGCCGACAATCTTGCGATAAACACTGCTCTTTCAGAATTATCGGAAAGTGTTCAGGGGCAAGCAGTAAATGATATGAATTCTGTCAGATCCAGTGTGACGGTCATTATTCTCGTCGTTTTGATAATAAGTGTGGTTGTGCTGCTGATCATACTTGGCCGCATCAGCCTTGGAATAAATAAGAGTGTTAAATCTTTCCAGTCCGCTATTGAAGAGATTGCCTCCGGAAAAATCTCCTCAAGAGCAAATGACTCAGGAAAAGACGAATTTGCCGATTTTGCCTCAAGTCTCAATAACTTCCTGGATACACTTGAGGGTACAATCGATAAAGTCAAGGAAGTAAGTGATATCCTCGCCGATACAGGACTCAACCTGGAGGAAAGTGCTTCAAAGACCAAACAGGTTGCAGGTGAAATCAGTGAGACAATAAGTGAAATCTCAAAGGGCGCAGGAGAACAGGCAAAGGATATCGAGACTTCATCTCAGAAGGTTGTTGATATCAGAAACAATATCCAGCAGATTCTTGACAGTGTATCCAATCTCTCCGATAAATCTGAGAGCATGAGTACCAGCGGAAAAGAAGCCAATAGCAACATGACTAATCTGACACGTTCCAGTGATTCAACCACCGATGCTTTTACAAGGATTGTTTCACAGGTTCACAAGACCGATGAGTCCGTTGGAAAAATTCAGGAAGCTGTATCCCTTATTGCATCTGTTGCTGACCAGATTAACCTTTTGTCTTTAAATGCCAGCATAGAAGCAGCAAGAGCAGGTGATGCGGGACGCGGCTTTGCGGTAGTTGCAAGCGAAATCTCAAATCTGGCTGATCAGACCAATCAGTCTACTAAGATAATAGAAGATATAATTCATAACCTTTCCGAGGAGTCTAATAAGACCGTCGCTACTATCAATGAAGTGACAGAGCTTATTGACGAACAGAAAACCAGTATTGATGAAACCAGCAACATATTCGAAGACGTAAGTATCGGCATCGATTTCACCAAGGAATCTGTTGTGGATGTACTTGATCAGGCCAAATCCTGTGAGACCTCCGGAGAGACAGTCGTTGATCTTATGACGAATCTGTCCGCGATATCTCAGGAAAATGCCGCCTCCGCAGAAACAACCTCAAGCTCCATGGCAGAACTCAACAAAGAAACAGCAAGACTTGCGGATGCTTCCGTAGAACTTAAGCGACTTGCAGATGAACTAAAAGAAGATCTTGAGTTCTTTAAATAATTATTGAACAGACAATTTTCATTATTATCTTCTCCATAAAACGTGCTGACAGCTCACGTAAAAGCAGCCACTGTAGTTTTTTACAGTGGCTGCACGCATGTCAGTTCATCAATCAATTCTTTTACAGTTACTATGTCCTTTACTCTGGGAGCGTTCTCTCCGCAGAAAAAGAGGCCTTCTTCTTTATTTCCGTGGGCAGCAGCGATTAGTGCTCTGCTGATGCAATAGGGGATGTTGTCGCCCTTGGGACAAGCTGTTAAGCAGCTGTTGCACCTCTTTGCAAGGAAGGATTTTCCTTCATCAAGTTTTTGTAAGAGAGGTGTGTAAATAGCTCTGGCCGGCATTCCCACAGGGCTTTTGATGATGCGGATATCTTCCTCTTTGGAGTCAACGATCACCTGCTTGAAGGCTTCGTCCACATCACATTCCTTTGTGGCAATGAAGCGGGTTCCTATCTGAACTCCGTCGGCGCCTGCTTCGGTAGCTTCCTTTACATCTTTACTGTCAAAAATTCCACCGCCGAGAAAGACGTAAATCTTCTTTTTAAACTCCTCCTCAAAGGGTTTTATCGCTTCCTTAACCTCTTTTAATATCTGGAGATTAGGCTGACAGGTGTCATTACTTAAATCGTCAGCGGAAAAGCCGAGATGTCCGCCGGCCTGATGGCCTTCTATAACAAGAAAATCCGGGAGAATTCCGGCCTTTTTTACAAAGCTTTTGCAAAGGAGCATTGCCGCTCTTTTGCTGGATACGATAGGTGCAAAGAGTGTATCGCTTCCCTTAACAAGTTCAGCCAGCTTAAGTGGAAGTCCTGCACCGGATATGATTGCATCCGCGCCGGCTTCTATGGCTGCCTTCACAGTCTCCTCATAGTGGCTCACCGCGACCATGATATTTACGCCTATAAGGCCGTTGCCTTTGGATATCTCCTTAGCTTTTTTGATGTGCTCCTTAAGTGCACGAATATTTGCCTCAAACGGATTTTCCATAAAATCCGGCTCATTAAAGCCGATGTTCACAGAGCTTATCACTCCCATGCAGCCTTCCTTTGCGACACTACCCGCAAGTGATGACAGGGATACTCCAACCCCCATTCCGCCCTGAATGATTCCATGGGCGAGCTCTTTACCACGTATGTTCATTTTAATTTCCCCACTGTTTTTTAAACTCCTCTATGTCAAGCTCCGGCATCAGTTCATTGTTGATGATATCCAGCATCTCGTTGAGCTTCGCAAAGTCCTCCTTGGAAAAGCGCTTTTCGCATCTTTTCATGATGATCTTGAGATAGTCCTCATTGATTTTGCAGAAGTCCAAATACTTCTTAGTGGGACGAAGGTGGAATTCTCTTCCGTCCTCCGGGGACTGAACCTTCTCAACATAGCCTTTATTTACAAGACACTTGACTCTGTGCGCAGCATTCGGAGATGAGATATCAAGCATCTTAGCAAACTGAGCAACCGTAGGCTCCTCCATCGCCATGATGACCTCCATACTGAAGGTCTCAACTGCTGAGAGTGTCGCCTCGCGATTTTCAAAACGTGAATATATCTTCATGTACAAATGAAGACGGAGCTTGTCATAAATATGACTTATTGCATAATCAAACATGGGCAGAAATCCTTTGAATATTTTTTCTCAATTATATCACACAATCGAGAAGGTAATTTCTGCCTTCGTTACTGTAACACCGTCCACGAGTGCCTCGGCCTCCGCTACACCCACAGGGCCTTTGCATCTGACCATTTCACAGCGAAGTTCAAGCACATCTCCCGGGGTAACGGGTCTTTTAAAGCGCGCATTTTTTATGCCGCCGAAAAGTGCAAGCTTTCCTCTGTTCTCCGGAAGTGCAAGAGCTGCTACGGCTCCTGTCTGGGCAAGTGCCTCAATTATGAGGACTCCAGGCATGATGGGCTTTCCCGGAAAATGTCCCTGGAAGAAGGGCTCATCCATGCTTACGCACTTTCTGCCGATGGCCCACACTCCGGGCTCGTGATCTATGATTCTATCCACCAGGGCGAAGGGATAGCGGTGCGGTAATATCTGTGCTATCTCTTCGGCGGTGAGTGAATTTTTGGTTTCGCGTATTTCTAATTTTTCCATGAGTCTCCCCTCATCCGTCAGCTCCGCTGACACCTTCCCCCAAAAAGGGGGAAGGCATTATGATTTATATTTCTTGAAGATCAGGCAGGCGTTGTGGCCGCCGAATCCCAAGCTGTTGCTAAGTACGTAGTTAAGTTCTTTCTCGATTCCTTTGCCGGGAACGTAGTTAAGATCCATCTCGGGATCTGTCTCTTTGAGACTCGCTGTTGGCGGAACAAAGCTGTCTTCAAGGGCTTTTACGCAAAATACCGCTTCAACTCCGCCGGCACCTCCGAGAAGGTGACCTGTCATTGACTTGGTACTAGATACGTAGAGGTCCTTAGCTTTTTCACCAAACACGGTCTTAATCGCAGCTGTCTCATATTTGTCGTTTAGGCTGGTGGAGGTACCGTGTGCATTGATGTAATCGATGTCGCTTTCTGTGATGCCAGCATCCTTTATTGCAAGCTTCATGCAGGCAGCGCCGCCCTCTCCGCCGGGTGCGGGAGATGTGATGTGATAAGCGTCGCAGTTACTACCGTAGCCAACGATTTCCGCATAGATATGAGCTCCGCGGCTCTTCGCATGCTCATATTCCTCGAGCACGAGAATTCCGCTTCCCTCACCCATTACAAATCCGTTTCTGTCCTTGTCGAAAGGAATGCTTGCACGGGCGGGATCTGTAGTCTCTGAAAGAGCCTTCATGTTCTGGAATCCTGCGATTCCAAGAGGCGTTATTGAACTCTCGGTACCTCCACAGATCATGGCATCCTCGTAGCCATCCCTGATTCTGAAGAAAGCATCTCCGATTGCGTTACTGCCACCTGCGCAGGCTGTTACGGGACAGGTACACATACCTTTAAAGCCGTGAGCAATCGCTATGCGGGCAGCTGCCATATTTGTAATGGACATGGGCACAAAGAAAGGACTTACAAATCCGTTGCCCTTATCGAGTGACTTGCTGTGATTCTTTTCAATCTCATCAAGACCGCCGATTCCGCTTGAAATGATTACTCCGCATCTGTCTGCTGCAATCTCCGATACCGGTGTATCGTAGCTGTAGTCGCCTTCCGCGTTTTTACAAAGACCTGAATCCTTTATGGCTTCTTCAGCTGCGCACTGTGCAAGCAGAGTAAATCTTGCGGTGTGTCGCAGTTCTCTCTTATCAACTTTTCCGGTGGGATCAAAATCCTTGACCTCTGCTGCCACCTTTACTTTATAGCCCTCGGTATCAAAGCAGGTGATCTCGCCGATGCCGATCTTGCCGTTTTTAATGCTGTCCCAGCTCTCCGCAACACTGTTTCCCGTGGGATTCACGGTGCCGATGCCGGTTACTACAACTCGTCTTTTCATCTTTACCTCTTTCTAAGGAAGTTCTGCTCCTACGCACCCATTCCTCCGTCTACTCCGAGCACCTGCCCTGTGATGTAACTGCTGTTTTCATCCGCAAGGAAAACAACTGCATTTGCAATGTCCTTAGGCTCGCCCATTCTCTTCGCAGGAATCTGCGCGTTTATATTCTCCTTCTGAGCATCGCTGAGTGCACCTGTCATGTCGGTCGCAATCATTCCGGGCGCCACCGCATTGACTGTGATGTTTCTTGAAGCAAGCTCTTTGGCAACACTCTTGGTCATTCCGATAAGTCCGGCCTTACTTGCGCAGTAGTTGGCCTGTCCGGGATTTCCGTGAACTCCGACTACGCTGGAGATGTTTATTATTCTTCCGTAGCGATTTTTCATCATGGGCTTCGTTACGAATCGGCTCATTAAAAATGCGCCGCGAAGGTTTGTGGAAATAACCTTGTCAAAATCCTCCGTGCTCATTCTTGCAATAAGTCCGTCTCTGGTTATTCCCGCATTGTTGACAAGAACGTCCACCTGTCCGTACTTTTCAAGCGTCTCCTTCACGAGATTCTCAGCCACATTTTCATCGGAGATATCCCCCTTGAAAAGGGTTACATCCAAAGCTCCGCATTCTCTGCAGAAGCTCTCGGCCTTTTTTGCGGCTTCGTCATTACCGGCATAGCTGATAACAACATTGTAATTTTTTTTTGAAAATTCCAGCGCAATCTCACGTCCTATTCCGCGACTCGCGCCGGTAACTATTACTGTTCTTGCCATATCCTGTCCTCTGTCTCTAAGCCTTCGCCTCACGCCATCTCAAGGAAATTCTTTATATCTTCGGAGGTTTCAAGTGTGATGCATTCGATATCATCTACCTGCATTTCCTTGGCTGTGCGCTTAACAAAGCCTGTGAGTGCCTTTCCGGGGCCGATCTCGACGAAGCGTCTTACGCCCTTATCCAAAAGGTACTTGATTGTCTGTGTCATCTTAACGCCGCTCTGAACCTGCTTTACAAGCAAGTCTTCAACTGTTTCCGCCTCTGATTTCTCACGTCCTGTAACGTTGAAAACCACAGGAATCTGCTCTTTTCCGAATTCAATATCACTGAAGTATTTCTTTAGAGCATCGCCGGCGCTGCTCATATATTTTGTGTGAAAAGGTCCGCTGACATTAAGCGGAATGCATCTTTTGGCGCCGCTTTCCTTTGCAAGCTCAGTTGCTCTCTCAACTGCCTTCTTCTCGCCGCCTATAACAATCTGTCCGGGGCAGTTGTCGTTGCAGATGGAAACAAGTCCGTCGGTGCCGTTCGAGCTTTCCGCTGATGCCTTGTCGACACAGGCCTGCAGTTCCTCTTCGGAAAGTCCCATAACCGCTGTCATAGCTGACTCAACACCCTCTGCAGCCTTGGTCATGGCTTCGCCTCTGAAAGCAGCAAGGCTTATGGCTTTTCCTGAATCCCAGACGCCTGCTGCCTGAAGAGCTGAGTACTCACCGAGGGAGAGTCCCGCAAGATAGTCGGGCTTTTTACCATGTTTATTTAAAATTGCGGTAACTCCGGATGCAAAGGCAACCATGCAGGGCTGTGTGTAGCCTGTCTTTGAGAGGTTTCCGTCCGGATCTTCGAAACACATCTTTTTAAGATCAAAAGAGGTCTTTGCATTGTCATAAACTCCTCTGAATTCTTCGAAATCGCGGTAGAGATCCTCGCCCATTCCTTTATGCTGGCTCCCCTGGCCCGCATATAAAAATGCAGTCTTCATTCTTCCATCAGCTCCTCTAAAATTTTCTTAACCGGTTTGATTTCCTTAACCTGTCCGCAGGTCTGGCCTGCCATGAGACTTCCCGTATCGGTATCGCCTTCAAAAACGGCTCTGCGAAGGCTTCCAAGAGTGAATTTTTCCAGGGTGAGCATATCTGCTCCCGCCTTCTCCTGCTTGATGTATTCGCGAGTCATCTTGTTCTTGAGAACTCTGACCGGTGTCCCGCCGATTCTTCCTGTCACAACCGCATCTGTGCCCTTGGCTTTGATAACGGCATTCTTGTAGTTTTCATGTATAGGACATTCATCGCTTGCAAGAAGACATGTCCCCACCTGGATTCCGCTGGCTCCGAGTGCAAAGGCTGCCTTGACCTGTCTCTTGTCGGCGATTCCGCCGGCTGCTATAACAGGGACATTAACCGCGTCAACGGTCTGAGGGACCAGTGTCATTGTGGTCATCTCCCCCACGTGGCCGCCGCTCTCACAGCCCTCTGCGATGATCATGTCCGCACCTGCTTTTTCCAGGTGCTTTGCAAGGATAGGAGCCGCCACAACGGGGATAACCGTTATGCCCGCAGCCTTCCATTTTTCCATGTACTTGCTGGGATTGCCGGCGCCGGTAGTCACTACCTTGACGCCCTCCTCCACCACGATATCAGCAAATTCGTCCGCATCGGGATGCATCAGCATTATGTTCACGCCAAACGGCTTGTCTGTCTTACTCTTGCAAATTCTTATCTCTTCCCTGAGCATCTTGGGGTTCATCCCTCCGACGCCGATAAGTCCGAGGGCTCCGGCATTTGAGCAGGCTGCAGCAAAAGAGCCTGTTGCGATGTTCGCCATGCCGCCCTGGATTATGGGGAATTCCGTGCCCAGGATTTCATTGATTTTTTTCATAATATTTAAACTCCTGCATATCGAATCACTGCTCCGGCCCAGGTGAGACCTGCGCCAAAGCCTACCATCATCAGCATGTCTCCGGCCTTTACGTCACCATTTTCCACAAGCTCGTCGAGTGCGATCGGCACCGAAGCCGCGCTTGTATTGCCGAAGCGGTCCATGTTTTTGTAAAACTTGCCGGGATCTGCCTTCATCCTTCTGACAACAGAATCGATAATCCTCTCGTTGGCCTGATGACAAACCACTCTGCTTACATCCTCCACCGAAAGGCCGCTCTTTTCCTGAAGCTGCCTGATGCAAACCGGTATGATCGATGTTGCAAACTTGAAAACTTCCTGTCCCTGCATATGGATGTGGCTGGTACCGTGTCCCGCGCCTTCGACATTTATCTCAAAGCCGCCTCTTGCACCGAGAGTCGATGCGTAAGTCGCATCCTCAGAGAGCCTCACGACCGCAGCTCCTGCGCCGTCTCCGAAGAGGACGCAGGTACTTCTGTCAGTCATATCAAGAAGCTTTGAGAGCTGTTCACAACCGACAACAAGTGCATACTTTTCACCGCAGCCATTCAGCAGTCCCCTTGCAACCTCGATTCCGTATAAAAAGCCGCTGCAGGCAGCATTCACATCAAGTGTGGGTATAGGCTCCCTTAAGCCGAGCTCTCTTTGAACCAAACATGCCATGCTTGGAGTGGCATAGTCACCGGAAATTGTGGCGCAGATGCATGCCCCGATATCGGATGGTGCAAGCTGCGAAGCTTCAAGAGCTTTTCTTGCCGCCTCCACTGCGAGAGTGGTCGCACTTTCTTCCTCGCTGCAAAAGCGTCTCTCACGAATTCCGGTTCTGGTGCTTATCCACTCGTCATTGGTGTCCACGATTTTCGCAAGATCATCGTTGGTAACGACCTTCGAGGGCACAGCCCTTCCGGTAGATATTATTTCAATATTTTTCATAACCTCATCCGATCTTCCTGTATTTCTCAAGTCTTTGTCTCTTGCAGCCGGATGGCGACAGTGTCATCAGCTCCTTCAGGGTTGAATAGAGGACGCGGTCCAGATTTTTGAAAACTTCACCATAATTTCTCTGCGCTCCCCCCACAGGTTCCTTTACAATCTCATCGGCAACTCCTGCCTCATAGAGGTCGTCTGCCGTGAGCTTCATGAGCTTGCAGGCTTCCTTGTGTCTCTCAGCATCCTTCCACAGAATGCTGGCAAACCCTTCGGGACTCAAAATGGAATAAACCGCATTTTCAAGCATCAAAACCTTGTTTGCAACGCCTATTGCAAGGGCTCCGCCTGAATTGCCCTCACCTGTAACGACTGAAATTACCGGAACATGGTACTGGCTCATCTTCGCAAGATTCATTGCGATGGCTTCGCCCTGTCCGTGCTCCTCAGCCTCAAGTCCGGGATAAGCTCCGGGCGTATCAATAAAAGTAATGATCGGTCTTCCGAATTTTTCAGCCTGGTTCATTATTCTAAGAGCCTTGCGATATCCTTCGGGGCAAGGCATTCCGAAGTTGTACTCCATGTTTTCCTCCATGGTGTGTCCCTTCATATGCCCCACTACCGTCACGGGTATTCCGTGGAATCTGGCAATTCCTCCGTAAATACTCTTGTCCTCATCAAAGAGATGATCGCCCTTTTGCTCGAAGAAATCCGTAAAAAGTCCGCCGATGAAATCATCAATATGCGGTCTCTTAGGATGTCTTGCAAGAAAGACCTTTTCATCAGGTGTGAGATTCTCACATTCGCTAAGGAAGTGATCGCGCATGTCCTTGAGCTTATCAAGCTCATCTTCACTCTCGGACCAGGCTTCGTAATCTTCCCTGGTGTCTCTAAGGACATCGGGCGCTTTTAAGGACTCCTTTACAAGCGCTTTTGTCGCGCCGATTGCCCTCTGTTCAAGGGAAGAGATTTTTGCGTCGAGTTTGTCTATTTTGGTTAGAACTTTTTGTATCATGGGTTACCCCCTCATCCGTCGCTTCGCGCCACCTTTCCCCCCCAGGGGGAAGGCATTTATTGTTGCTGTCTTTAGGCATGCAGTTCGATCAGCTGCAGGAGCGTATCTCTCATCTCGCTTCTGGGAACGATTCTGTCCACAAAACCGTGTGCCTCAAGGTATTCGCTTCGCTGGAAGCCCTTGGGCAGCTTTTTGTGGATAGTCTGCTCAATTACTCTTGGCCCCGCAAATCCGATGAGTGCGCCGGGCTCGGCCAGGGTGATATCACCGAGGGATGCAAAGCTCGCCGTAACGCCGCCGGTTGTGGGATGTGTAAGAAAGCTTATGTAAAGTCCTCCCGCTGCGTTAAACTCCTCAATTGCCGCTGCGGTCTTTGCCATCTGCATAAGGCTATAGATACCCTCCTGCATTCTGGCACCGCCGCTGGCTGAAAAGATGATTAGCGGAAGCTTTTTTTCAGTGGCATACTCAATTGCCCTTGTCACCTTCTCACCCACAGTACTGCTCATACTTCCCATAAAGAAGCGGCTGTCCAAAACTGCGCACACTACCTTATGGCCACCGATTTTCCCTGTCGCTGTAACAGCTGCTTCGGGAAGTCCGGTCTTCTGCATCTGACCCTTAAGCTTATCCTTGTACTCCGGAAAGCCCATCGGATCCTTCGCCGTCATGTCCTCGTTGAGTTCCCTGAAGGTTCCCTTGTCGAGGATGAGTGAGAGTCTGTAGTAAGCCCCTATCGGTCTGTAATTGCCACACACAGGGCATACATAGAAGTTCTCCTGCCAGTCCCTCTTAAGGGCACGTCTGTTGCAGGATTTGCAGGTTATGAAAACCGGCTCCTTATCTTTTTTCAGGAAAACCTCTCCAATATCCTTCCTGACTCTTGCAGGAAAAGATAACGTATCAAGAAAAGTCCCCATCGCAGACCTCCTATTATTTGTGTGCTTCGATTGCAGTCAGCACGTCCTGAACAGTCTTAAGATTTGCAACTTCCTCATCGGGAATCTTCACGCCAAGTCTCTCCTCGATTTCCATGTGAAGTTCCACAACGCTGAGTGAATCAGCTCCAAGATCGTCGATGAGCTTTGAGTCCTTTGTGATCTTGTCCTCATCTACTGCAAGAATTTCTGCTATAAGTTCCTTGATTTCCTCGAATGTCATTTTTGTTTCCTCCATTTTAACTAAATTCTTTTTAACTAAATTACTTTGAAATAATAGCGTGCAAGTTTCCGTTTGTCAATATGTTTTCGGTGTCATTTTTTCAAAATCCCAAAAACGTTTCTCATTGCATCAAAAAAGAACCTGTACTTCTTTATTGCATGAAGTACAGGTTCTTTTGCATTTCTCGACCTATCAAGACACCCTCCTCCGAATATAATTTTCAACTGAAATCGCCCTAAAATGAAAGTTAAAAACATTTGTTCTAGCTATAAACTTTTCATATTCCCATATCGATAATATTAGTGAACAACAAAAAACATGCACAAACGGCCGAACGCATGAAACAAATCACAAGAGTTTTACGGAGGTAAATGACTTATGTATATGTACGAATTGTTTCTTGCAAAAGATGTAAATGGAAAAAGTATTCACTTCATAGAGACAGCACACAAGGTAGACGACCTGGAGAAATGGCTTAAGAAACTCGTAAAAGACAACACAATCACAGAAGACGTAGCAGAAGCAGTTACTTTCGTTTGGTAATTAAAAAGAATATAACAAATCCGGAGCTCGGCAGTCAGAGAACAATAAGATCAGTCCACAGAGCGCAGGGAAATTTAAAATAAACAAGAACCTGTACCCCCGCGAAGTACAGGTTCTTTTATTATGTTCATTCCTTCTTGGGATAAACCTTATTCTTCAGTCTCTCCTCAAATTCCTCCACCGGCAGTGGTCTGTCGTAGAAGAATCCCTGAATAACAAAGCATCCAACCTTGTTTATAAATTCGAGCTGATCAGATCTCTCGACACCCTCGGTGACGACGTTCATTCCCAGCCCCAAAGCCATGTGGATGATATCCTTTAGAATTACCTCATCCTTCCATGAAAATTCATCGGTATTGATAAATGAACGGTCGATTTTCAGAGTGTGCACCTGGAATTCACGAAGTGTTGCAAGAGAAGAATATCCTGCTCCAAAGTCGTCAATTGCGGTCATAATTCCGCGGTCATACAGGTCTTTGATGAACTTGGATAGTTCACCGTGCTCCTGTTCGTCCACAGTCTCTGTAACCTCAACCTCGATGAACTTCTTATCAATTCCGGAGTTTGTAATGATCCTGTCTATATTCTCTGCCAGATCAACGTCCAGCAGGTCTTTTCTTGAAAAATTGACCGAGATAGGTACGGGTGTGAGCCCCTCTTCTACCCATCTTTTAATATCCTCGCAGGCGCGGCGAAGCACATAGTAATCAAGCAGCACTATCTCGCCGTTCTCTTCAAGCGGTGGGATGAAAACACCGGGTGAAACCATCTCTCCGCCATGCTTCCATCTGACAAGTCCCTCTGCACCAACAAGCGTGTTGGTCCTGGAATCCACCTTCGGCTGATAGAAAACAAGAAACTCTCTGTTTTCAAGCGCACTCTGGTATTTTTCCAAAACCTCCTTATTGCTGGCAACCTTTTTGAGCATCGCATCGGTCACCTTTACGACAGGCACGTGCAGCACATGTTTTGCATGCTGAAGCGCTACGGATGGTCTGCCGATGGCATCTCCGGGATCATCGAAAGTCTCCTCGATATCCCAAAGTCCTATTGTCGATTGGATTTTCAGCTTGATATCATTTTCCAGATAAACTTCTATTCCGTTCAAAAGGCGGCAGAATTTTTCCTTCCTCTCCTTATTTATGAGCGCGACAAAATTATCTCCTCCCAGATGTCCCAATATCTCATCATCCAAAAGAAAATCCTTCACTTTTTCAGTAAACTGGACTAAAACCTTATTGCCGCACTCCATTCCGTATCTGCCATTGATGTTGCCAAAACCCTTCAGATTGAAATAGAAAGCTGTGTAATTTGTGATAGTCCCCTGATTGATGCGCTCTGCAATTTCCCTGATATATCCCCCTGCATTTGGGAGCCCCGTCAGGTAATGCATCATCTGCTCATCTCTCATACTTTTACCCCCGTTCGTCGACATGTGGCTATCCCTTTATCATTTCCATCTCGTAGGTAATAACGTACTTGCTTTCCGGATCCTTAGCCTTCCAATTTTTAATAATTCGCTTTATAACCATGTCAGTGTTCACATCCTCTGACTCCAGTAAAAGCAATCTTACATGGTTCTTCCCGTTCTGCGATACTACATCGCTCCCTCTTAAGGAATCTTTCACCACCTCAAAAAAGGCATCACCGATTTCCTGTGGAATCTTTGTCTCTCCCTCTTTTTCGGGGCTTATGGTAAACACTATGAAATGATTGCCAACCTGATAATTCTCCTGTACTCTGCATAAAAATCGATAAATGAGCTTGAACTGATCACCATCAAGTGAATAAGCGCCTTTTCCTTTGTTACGCTCCCCGAGAATCATCATTTCCTGAGCAATATCCGAAGTGACTGATACCTGCTCTTCCTCTTTTTTACCGGAATCCACAAACATGCTGTGTCCGTGCTTTCCATTCTGCTTAACTGCGTAAAGAGCTTTATCGGCCTTTTTATATAAGGTGAGAAAATCAGTGCCCTCCTCGGGAGCAAGAACCGCTCCAACCGAAGCTCCAAGCGGAATATTCATATTCTCCCCCATAAACTCCTTAGCGGATTTGAGGAGTTCTTCATTGATAAATCTGGTCTTTTCGGCGACGATTTTTTCATCCAGGATATTCTGACAGAAAGCTATAAACTCATCACCGCCCATTCTGCCCGCGATATCGTTGGTTCTGATCGCTGCTCTTATTATCTCCGCAAATCTGATGAGGATCTTGTCTCCCATGCTGTGGCCGTAGAGGTCATTTACAAGCTTGAAGCTGTCCAGGTCGATCATCATAAGAACACCGCGTGTGGTTCTGCACATGGCGCCAATCTCGGTCTGCGAAGATGCTTTATTAAGGAGTCCTGTCATGGGATCAGTCTCGGCGGCTGCCTTAAGTCCCTGAATCTGCTCCACATGGTTCAAGATGTTTTCTACACGCTTAAGCAGTACATCTGCCCTGAACGGTTTTCTGATAAAGTCAACCGCACCCTGCTCAAAGCCTTTTCCTTCCGTCTCCTCGTCGGCATCAGCAGTCATAAACATAACCGGAATATGTTCGGCATACTGGTCCTGAAGTGTATTCTGAAGCTCAAAGCCGCTCATTCCGGGCATATGAAGATCCGTGAGGATCATGTCAGGTCTCTCACGTTTGTATGCCTCAATGGCCTCACTTCCTGATGTCACACAAATTGTGTCATATTGAGAAGCGAGTATATGCTGCGTCATTCGCAGTGTAATTCTTTCATCATCTACGATCAGGATTTTTTTCATAAAAAACCTCGCGTATAAATCATACCTAATATCATTATACGCGACTAATTGTGAAAAATGCGGCTATATACGAATTTTTAAGATTGTTTATCGATTATTAATATAAGATTGGTGCTGGCACGAAATTTGCTTGAACGAGCTTGTCTTTTACCAGCTAATCTTATTGGTCTAGCTTGTTTTTGCTCTTACTCATTGCGTATTTCTTTGGTATTTTGCTTTCATTCATCCACTTGGTAAACCTGATTAGGAATTGATGTCTCACGGTTTTATCAATTTTGCTCTATTTTCTTCTACACGTAAATCCAGCATAGACTTTTCCCTCCTTAGATTTATCAGTTTGTCTCTATTTTCTTCCGCTCGTAAATCCCACCAAGCCTTTTCCCTTCCTGGATTTATCGATTTTTCTCAACTTTCTTCAATGCGTAAATCCAGCTTGGGCTTTCCCCTCCTAAGTTTTATCTTTTACTCCTCCACTTGAATCAACAGGTAAATCTCACCAACAATTGTTCGCGATTAGATTTATCTCAGGCCTAAACTTAGCTCCCGCGCATAAATCCTACAAGCTATTCTCCTTTGGAGGATTTATCTTTTCTCCTCAACTTACTTCAATCCTAAGCTCCCGTGAATTTATACCAAGGTTAAGGTATAAATCCGCTTGATTTGTTTTCTCAAAGCCTTGTGTTTACTGGCTTTGCAGCCACAAAATATTGTATCAAAATAGCACATTTTGCTTTCAATTCCGTTAATTCCTTGGTATAATTATACCAAGGAGGTGATGGTATGGAACTGAAGATTAACGAGCCTTGGATCACAAGCAAAGTAAGGTGTCAGAATGGTTATGCCTATATCGACAAGCCTTTCTGGAATGCCGAAAAACAGTGCGCTGACCATAAACGCGAGTACATCGGCAAGTATGATGGAGAAACATTTACTCCAAACAAAACCTTTCACCGTCTCAAAGCTGAGTATGA